>JBPCPB010000022.1:0-3463 GCA_050999735.1 Thermomicrobiales bacterium
TGGAGGCCATTCTCGATTTGCCAATGCCCACGCACCAACGCCAGCAACCGATCCGCATCGGCGACTGCGGGGGGCAGGCTGGTGATGCCGTAGCGGATCGCCTGCTTCTTTTCCCCGCGCTCCCACCAGATGCGCTCGACCGTGAAGACCTGGCCCAGCCCCGGCCAGTCGAGATAGCCATTCAGTTCTGTTGAGGCAATCAGGTGACGGACCTCAAGGCGACCGTGCCCTTTATCCACCATCGTCGCTTCCCGCATGTCCCAGGCGGGCAGACTGGCGGCGGTGAGCGCGGCATCGGCACGGGAGGCGAAGAGTGTGGCAAGCGCGTGGAGGAGCGTTGCTTGATTCTCCTTGACGATCACGAGGTAATCGCCCCCCGCCTTCGTCACCGTGTCGCAGAGATCGCGGTCACAATAGAGTGCATCGCCGATCACCACACGCCCCGCGCAGTCGAGGCGGGCGACCAACGTTGGCGCGGCGGTCAGTTCAGCTTCCGCCTTTTCGCCCGTGTGGTCGAGCGGCAACTGGGCGAGGACAATACCGAGGTCATGCAGCACTGCACTGAGCATCTGCCCAGAGGGCACCCGACGGGATACTCCGGCTGGTCGGCACAGGCAAGCCGTCCCCGCTGCGCTTTGCCGTCGAAAGCGACCCCGTCACTGCCACGCGGACGGTCGTCCGCGGCAGCGGGAGGCGCGAAGTATTCGGTGAGTGCAGCGGCGAGGGGCACGGATCGAGTTTGCGAAAGAGGCGCTGCATCGTTGTTTGGTGGGGGGTAATGCCTTCCGGGAAGCCGAGCGCGGCAAGGACGGCGGGGGATTGGCGCTTGCCCCACTGGGCGATAGCGAGCACAGAGAGATGGTTGGAGAGGAGCGCGACCACTGCGAGAGCGAGGATCGCAGCGAGGGAGAACCGTCTGCCGTGCGGACGGCGGGGATCGGGGACGCGGGCAAATGCTGCCGCGAGAGTGGTGGGCGTGGGCGATGGCGAACGATTGCTTCTGGCATGGACGACGACATAGACTGCATCAGACGCTCCTTTGTGAGATTCTCGCGTTAGACACGAAAATCGTAGCAAAGGAGCGTTCTTCCTGCCGCTCTCGTCACCCCTCACCGAGAACGCATAAGCCCTGACCCGCCAGATTCGCGTTTGACATTGTGCGCGGCCTCTGTCATACTTTCTCTCGGCACGTGCGCCCGTAGCTCAGTGGATAGAGCGTTTGGTTGCGGACCAAGAGGCCACAGGTTCGAGTCCTGTCGGGCGTACCACATCCTTTCTTCTCCATTGGGAATCTGCTTACTGCTATCCATGCGAATGCGACGCGGTTGCTCGCTCGTCGGCCGAGGGATCATCGCGGCGGGCGTTCGCGATGGCGACGGCGGCGGCGATGTGCGAGAGATGTGTTAGCCCTTGCGGGAAGTTGCCGAGCGTTTTATTTGCGCGCGTGTCGTATTCCTCTGCGAACAGGCCGAGATCGTTGCAGGTCGAGGCCACGCGGTCGAAAACCTCGCGGGCGTCACCGGAGCGGCCCTGGTGCGCCAGGCATTCCGCCAGCCAGAACGTGCAGGCGAGGAATGTCCCTTCCCGGCCTTGCAACCCGTCATCGGCTTCATCAACCTTGTAGCGCAGCAGCATACCGTGGTCGTCGAGGTTCTCGCGGATCGCGTCGGTGGTGCGGATCATGCGCGGGTCATCCCAAGCGACGAAATCCACAGTCGGGATGAGCAGGAGAGCGCTATCGAGCGCCTTTGATCCGAACGCCTGGACAAAGACGCCCCGCTCTTTGTCGTACCCCTCTTTTTCGATTGCCGCGCGAATCTCGCTCCGCACCTTCTTCCAGCGGCGTAGCGGCGCTTGGCGCAGGCACTCCTCCGCTAATCGGATGCCCCGGTCGAGCGCCGCCCAGCACATCACCTTGGATTGGACGAAGTGCTGCGGCGCGCCGCACGATTCCCACATCCCGTGATCTTTGTCGTGCCAATGCACGGCGGCGGCATCCACGAGGTCGAGGATGAAACGCCAGGAATCGTCGTCCGGCGAACTGCCCCGTTGGTGCCAGCGCCAGGTGAGATCAAGCAGTTCGCCGTACGCATCGAGTTGCACTTGATTTGATGCAGCATTGCCGACGCGGACGGGCTTCGCGCCCCGATAGCCATTGAGATACTCGAGGGTCAGTTCGGTCAATCGCCGCTCGCCGCCGACGCCGTACATGATCTGGAGGCTCTCCGCGCTCCCCGCCGCCGCGCGCTGGATGAAGCGACGAAAGCCGTCCGCCTCGCTCTCGTAGCCGATGTCCGTCAATGACCGCACGCTGAAACTGGAATCGCGAATCCAACTGTAGCGGTAATCCCAGTTGCGCGCTCCGCCCGGCGATTCGGGTAGGGAGGTCGTTGGCGCCGCGATGATCGCGCCGGTCGGGGCATTCGTCATCGCCTTCAGGGTAATCGCGGAGCGCAGGGTGCTCGAACCATCGGGGCCATCGAGCGTTCCCTGCGCCGACCAGCGATGCCACCATTCAATCGTCGTCTTCAGGCGATCGTCAATCTCGGTCGCCGCAATCGGTTGCGGCGGATCGCGGTCGAGACTTGCCGGATCGATATACGTAAGCACGGTTCGCACCCGGTCGCCTGTTCGGACGATGAATGATGCCTGTAGGTCGTGGCGACCTTCTAATGAGAGTTCGGCGTCGGATTGAATGACGAGAGCGTCATTGCCGCCGATGGCGCTGTACAACCGGATACCGTCGTGGCGAATCCACGGCTCCAATGCGCCGTAGTCAAAGCGCGGCGAGATGCGCAGATCGAAGTCAACATGTCCGCGGACACCTTCGACGATACGCAGCAGTTGGAGGCGCGGTTCCAGTTTCCCCCCCGATTGCATGACGAAGCAGTCATACAGAATTGCCTCGCCGCTCCCGGCACGCAGCGTCGTCGCCAGCACGAGCGTGTCGCCGAGATACTCGCGGAACGACGTGTGCCCGCCATCTTCCGGGGCGATCGAGCAATAGCCGCCGCGCTCCCAGTCGAGCAGCCTGCCGAAGCAACTGCCGGAATCGAATCGGGGCATGCAGCACCAATCTATCGAACCCGTGCGGGAGACCAAGGCGGCGGAGTGACAGTCGCCGATCAGCGCATAATCCCCAATCGGCGGGTACGGTGTGTGTTCGGCCATGATCGCGGTTCCTCCGGCGCTGTGCGCGCAATGAACGCCTCATCGCGTTTCTCTGCGGAACGCATATAGCATACGACATACCGCCGGGTCTCCCCACCGGCAGCGTATATCGGCGCGAATTGCGGAGATGCACGCGCTTTGTTATCATCACGGTGGCGATGTCATCGGAGGGAGAGGTGTCAGAGCGGCCGAATGAGCTCGTCTCGAAAACGAGTAAGGGGTAATAGCCTTCGTGGGTTCGAATCCCACCCTCTCCGCCACACTGCCCATCTCCGTCGGGTTCGCCGGACAA
>JBPCPB010000029.1:0-15838 GCA_050999735.1 Thermomicrobiales bacterium
TTTGGAGGGAAAGAGCAGGAAAGGTTGGGGGAAGCGTCTTCGGCCCTCCTTTCTGGGTCGCGCAGTCGAACCCCGCCCCCACCAGGGAAACCCTCGCCACCTGCGTACACGCCACGGCTTTCACCGCGCGATGCACGCAGTCACTCACCTCGTGCGGTGGCACCACCGTCTACCGCCCCAGCGGCAGCGGCGCGGGTGCGCTTCCGCTCCCTCCTCCACCCCGCGAGGGTGCGCTCGGCGCCGGCGTCGGCGCGCCGCTCCCCGCCGCACTCGCTCCCCCCGGCCGGCTCGCCGGTGCTGGCCCTACCGTGATCCCAATCGGCGTCGGCCCGCTGATCGTCACCGTGATCGTTTGTGTCACATTCCCGCCCGTTACCGCCAGTACGATAGCAAGTTTTCTAACAGGATAAAGGAACGAGCTCACAGGCGAAAGCCTATGCCACCGGTAGTCAGGGGCGCATGTATCCTGGCCGAAAATCAGTCCGGTGATTACTCCGGGACGGGAGATGCGGTATGATAGACCTGCAACGGTCGCGATCGCCGATTGTCGGCAATCGGCCGTAGTGATCTGTCACGATGAGAGTGCCATCCTGGGTGAATAATGGTGGGGCAGGCTTCAGCCTGCAATCCCGGAACGGCAGGCTGAATCTGCCCAGAGGGCACCCGTCCACCAAATCCAGCAAATCATCCGTGACAGACCAGTAGGGGAGTGACATCGCGTATGATCATCACTGACGCGCGCCGCCGCCCGCCGATTCCGCGCAACGTCTCCGCCGCCATCCGCGCGTTCTTGCAGCGGCTGGATCGTGCCGAGCAATTGCACGCGTCCGATGTCTCGTTTTACGCGCTGATGATCGGCGAATCGCTCGACCTGTCACCGGAACTGATCCGGCAGATCGCCTGCGGCGCGCTGCTGCATGACATTGGCAAACTTGCCATCCCGCTCGACCATCGCGACCACTCCGGCGCGATGACGGCGGTTGAACGGCTGAATATGCTGACGCACCCTGAAATTGGCGAGGCGATGGTGAGCGTCCATCCGTCGCTTGCTCCCTTCGCCGATCTGGTGCGTCATCACCACGAACGCTTCGACGGGCATGGCTACCCCGATGGACTCGTCGGCGGCGCTATCCCGATTGGCGCGGCGGTGCTCGCCGTCTCCGAGGCCTTCGCGACGATGATTACCGAGCAGCCGTACCAACATGCGCGGACGTGGCATCAGGCGCTCGACGAGATCCGCCGGGGCAGTGGCGCGCAATTCCATCCGGTTGTCGCGGACGCATTCCTGATCGCCCTCGGCGAAGAGCCGGGCCGCATGCGCGGGTAGCGACTGTTGTGCTCTTGGCCCGTCAATTCGCCTGTGATGCTCTGCGGGGGGGCGGTTCGTGAATCGCCCGCCCCCAGTCATCCGGGCCTCTCCTGCAGTGCCCTGCTGCCGCAAAAGGGCGATTCACGAATCGCCCCTACGCACATGCCATCGCTACCGCGAAAGCGACTCCTCGCTAGCCGAGATATGCCTGCCGGACCCGGTCGTCATTCATCAGCCTGTCTGCCGACCCGGAGATCGTCATCCGCCCCGCCTCCAGCACGTACCCCCGGTCGGCGTATTGCAGGGCGAGGCGCGCGTTCTGCTCGACAAGGAGAATCGTCACTCCTTGCGCGTGCAGTGCGCGAATGACCGCAAAAATGTTGCGGACGATCAGCGGCGCAAGCCCGAGGCTCGGCTCGTCAAGCAGCAGCAGGCGCGGGCGGCTCATTACGGCGCGGGCGATGGCGAGCATCTGCTGCTCGCCGCCACTGAGTGTCCCCGCGAGTTGCTTGCGTCGCTCGCCGAGGATCGGAAAGAGATCAAATTGCTGTTCGATGTCCGCGCGAATTTGCGCGCGATCCGAACGGGTATACGCGCCCATTTCGAGGTTGTCGAGGACGCTGAAGCGAGTGAGCACGCGCCGACCCTCCGGGCACTGCGCGATACCCCACCGGACAACATCATCGGGCCGTGCCGCGCCAATCTCCTTGCCGTCGTAGATGATCTGGCCGGAACGAGGATTGATGAGCCGCGAGATCGTGCGGAGCGTCGTACTCTTGCCCGCACCGTTCGCGCCGATCAGCGTGACGACTTCGCCCGTATTGACGGTCAGGTTAATCTCGCGCAGCGCCTGGATGCCGCCGTAGTTGACCGTGATGTTACGCAATTCGAGCAGCACGCTGCCGACGTTGCCTCTCTCCGGCATTGGCGAGCGGGCGGAAGCGGCTTCCGGGCTGCCGGTATCCGCTGCGCTCATCCGGCATCACCGAGATAGGCCTCGATCACCGCAGGGTCTTCCTGCACCGCCTGCGGGGGGCCGAGAGCAATCAGTTTGCCGAAATTGAGGACGGCGATGCGGTCACAGAGACCCATCACGAGCGGCACATGATGTTCGATCAGCAGTATCGTCAGATCAAATCGCTCGCGCACCGAGCGGATGAAGCCGCTCAATGCCTGCTTCTCGTTTGGATTCATGCCAGCGGCGGGTTCATCGAGGAGGAGAACGCGTGGTTCGAGGGCGAGAGCGCGGGCAATCTCCAGCCGACGCTGGTCACCATAGGAAAAATTGACGGCTTTCGCCTCCGCGCGATCCGCCATACCAACGAGACCGAGGAGTTCCAGCGCCTTTGCGCGCGTTGCCCGGCCCTCCGCCGGCGCGGGCGGCAGGCCGAGCACGCCGGCGAGGACGCCGCTCCGCGTATGGACATGCTGCGCGATCATCACATTCTCGAGGGCGGAGAGGTTGCCGAAGAGGCGGATATTCTGGAACGTCCGGGCGATTCCGCGCGCAGCCACCTGATGCGGCCGCAGCGCCGTGATGTCCGCGCCCCGGTAGTGGAGACGGCCACTCGTTGGCTGGATCAGGCCGGTCATCAAATTGAACAACGTCGTCTTTCCCGCGCCGTTCGGACCAATCAGTCCGAAAATCTCGCCGTCATTGACCGCGAATGAGACATCGTTGACCGCGACAAGACCACCGAATCGGCGGGTCATCCCCGTCGCTTCAAGAGCGATGTCCCGCGCGCCGTCAGCCGATCGCGTGCTGCTTCCCCGTGCGACATCGGCTGTCATGGGACGGCCCGCACGTCATCGGGCGCCGTCGCGGACGGACGACGCACGAAGAGTCGCCGCACGCGACTGAGCAGATCGGGGGTGATAATGCCCTGCGGAAAGAAGATCGTGCCGAGCACGAGCAGTAAGCCAAAGATGATCAGCCTGCCGTCTTTGAGGAACTGCGCGAGCCAGTGCGGCAGGCCACCGATATCCGCGACACCGCGCAGGATTTCCGGCAGCGCGGTCAGGATCAAGCCGCCGATCACGGGGCCAATGAAGGTGCGCGATCCGCCGACGAGCACGAAGGCGAGATAGGCGATGCTCGCGTCGAACGTGCCCTGGCGGGCATTCCATGTATTGAGAAAGTGGGCGCTTACCGCGCCAACCATCCCGGCGAGGATCGCCCCCATCGTAAAGGCCAGCCCTTTGTAGTATGTCGGCGCGATGCCCATTGCGTCCGCCGCGAGTTCGTCTTCGCGGATCGCCGTAAACGCCCGACCAGCCCGGCTCTTTTCGAGCCGATAGAGGAAGGCCATCGAGAGGGCAAGCATCGGCAGGGCGATATAGAGATACTGCAAGGTCGAGCCGAACGGCTGCGGAATGCCGAAAATGCCCACCGCACCGCCGGTAACCTTCAGGTTGAGTGAGACGACGCGGAGAATCTCGACAAACGCGATCGTCGCCAACGCCAGATAAATGCCGCGCAGTCGTAGCGCGGGAATCCCCACGATAATGGCGAGTACGGCGCAGAGCACTGCCGAGATGGCGATCTCCAGCAACAGGTACGGAACCGGGAAGTGTGCTCCCTTGGAGACATGGACCACTTTCGTCGAGAATATCGCGGCGGTGTAGCCACCGAGGGCGTAAAATCCGGGACTGGCGAGCGAAAGTTGCCCGGCCATCAGGGGAAAATAGAGTGAGAGGCCGAGCATCGCGGCCAAGACCATCGAAACGATGACATTGCTGTACGTGCGGAAAAAGTCCAGAGAGGCAATTGTCTGCATCATGTGCTACACCTTCTGCACCTGCACCCGGCCAAGGATGCCTTGCGGGCGCAGCAGGAGAACGACAAACAAAATCCCGAACGCGACCGCATCCTTGTACGCGGAGTAGTCCGACGGCACGAATGCCTCCGCCAATCCTAGCACGAGGCCGCCGACCACCGCGCCGGGGATGTCGCCGAGGCCACCGAGGACGATAACGGCCAGCCCTTTCAGGCCGAAGGCGATGCCGAAGTACGGCCCGGCGATGCTGACGCTCGAACCGACGAGCGTCCCCGCCATTCCGCCGAGAAAACCACTGAGAAAGAAGGTAAACATGATCAGGCGATCCGTGTTGATGCCCAGAAGGCTGGCAGTCGTGGCATCTTCGGAGACGGCGCGCAACGCCTTGCCGATCTTCGTGTTATTAATCAGAAACGTCAACGCGACAAGGATCACGCACGAGACGCCAAAAATGACGATCTGTACGGTGCGGATCGGGATCGGATTGCTCGCGCTGCCGAAGTTGACCGCAGCGGGGAGGCCGCCCGTGATTTTGCCGGAGTATGTATAAATCTCCGCCCCCACGAGATACTGGATGAGATTGACCGCAACGATCGCGACACCGAGGCTGGAGACAAGGGAGAGCAACCGATCCGCCCCGCGTCGCCGCAGGGGCCGGAATGCCAGCCGCTCGATCAGGACCGACAGCAATCCGGCGAGGATGCTCCCGACGATCATCGCGAGGACGAACGTCATCCCGAAGGGGAGTGATTTGTTCGCGAGGATGCCGTTGAATCCGAACGCCGCCCCGGTCAGCACATAGGTGAAGTAGGCGCCGATCGTAAAAATCGCACCATGGGCGAAGTTGATGATGCCGAGAATCGAGAAGACAAGCGTGTAGCCGAGCGCGAAGATCGCGTACACACTGCCAATCGAGAGGCCGTTCAAGAGCGACTGAATGAAGTGCGTCAATCTCGGCCGTCCTTGTCAGCACGGTGATTCCACAGAAAACCCGGTGATAGTGGACTGGCACAGGTCAACTCGCAGGTATCGGTGGAGCAGGCTTCAGCCTGCCGCCCCGGGAGTGCAGGCTGAAGCCCCCTGCTCCACCCGTACCCACCAAATCGCCTGTGACAGAGCACTACCACCAGGAAAACTGCATCCAACTGCGTACGTCCTGGTACGGGTTACGAGAGGAAGACGAACGTGCCGGTTACGCCATCCGGGTTCATCTTGATCTGCGCGACGTAGAAGTCTTTCTGCACCAGTTCGCGATCCTGATCGAACGAGATTGCGCCGAGCGGGGTATCGTACTTTCCCGCGTGAAGCTCGGTATTCAGGGCAACCCGTAGATCGTCAAGAGACATATTCGCGATCTTGTTCTTGCTGTCGAGTGACTTGAGTGCATCAACGAAGACCTGGATGCCGGTGAAGGTCTGCGCGGCGAACTGCGGCGGATC
The DNA here is from genome assembly GCA_050999735.1 of Thermomicrobiales bacterium. Lineage (GTDB taxonomy): Bacteria > Chloroflexota > Chloroflexia > Thermomicrobiales > JALYUS01 > JALYUS01. Next base: position 5,526 of record JBPCPB010000029.1, read on the forward strand.
CTTCTTGAACTGGTCCGTGTAGACCTTTTTGAAGGCGTCGTTGATGTCGCTCTTCAGTGCGGGGCTGTATGCCTGGGCGATCAGGATACCGTCACATTGCGCCTTGCAAACGGTGAAGATGTTCGAGGTGTTCAGGCCATTGCCGCCGATGATGACGCCCTTGAAACCGAGTTCGCGCAGTTGCTTGACGAGATTGCCGCCATCCGCCGCGAGGCCGGAGACGATCGCGAGATCGGGCTTGGTCGCGAGGGCATTCGTCACTTGCGTCTGGAAGTCCGTGTCGGTTGTCTGGAACTTCTGCACGGTCGTCACATCGAGGTTGAGTGACTTCGCGGTGGCTTGGAAAGTGTCCGTCTCGGAAACGCTGAAGGCATCGTTCTGCGCATAGAACACTGCTACCTTCTTGATATTTGGATCAATCTTGAGCGCCTGTTTGACGGCGTTCGGCGCGACGGCTGAGACCGGCGCCGAGACCCGCGTGACGTATTCGCCAATCTGCGGGATACCCTTCGCGGTATCCGATGGGCCGACGACCGGCACTTTGGCGCTATTCGCGGTCGGATCGGCGGCGAATGCTTGTTGCGAGAGCGTCGGGCCGACGATCCCGACGACCTTGTCCCTGGAGATCAAGGACTGGAAGGCATTGATCGCGCCTTGCTCATCGCCCGCCGTATCCTGGAGCACGACCTTAATCGGGCGTCCATTGACGCCGCCGCGATCGTTGAAGAACTTCTCCGCCAGCAGGCCACCATTCTTTTCCTCTTCACCGAGGAGCGCGACATTGCTCGTCGTCGCGATGCCGAGGCCAATGGGAATTGGCTGGCCGGAGAGCGCGACTGGCGCGCCGCTACTCGATGCCGCGCTCGCGGCCGGGGCCGTGGCGTTCGTACTTGGCGCGGCGGCCGTGGCGCCTGTGCTCGGCGCGGCGGCGCTCCCTGCCGCGGTCGTTGCCGCCGGCGCTTTTGTCGCGGCGGGGGCGGAAGTCGCGGTTGAAGACGACGAACCGCACGCCGTCAGGATCAGTGCGAGAATAACCAGGAACGGAACCGCAAGCCGCTTCATCCTTCTCTCCTCCCAATCAGGCCGAAACCACTTCTCGCCTGCCCACTCGTGAATACGAACTGACGCGCGGCGTATCCATGACCGCCGCATCCTCTCGCAAATGACCCCGTGTCGCGCCGCGAAGCGTAGCAGTTGAAGACGCACCTGTCAATTTTACGGCGGGAAGCGTTGCACGCTTTGCGGATGCGTCTCACGCAAAAACGTGAGAATGGGAGGGCTTTGTCGTCACCCTCCCATTCTTGATCTGTTCTGCTCGTTTGGCCTGTATTTGTTGAATCGTGAAGACCGAGCGACCGGTCTGTTTCGGCTTGAATCGCAAGGAATACTTCCGGTCCTTCGCCTCACTCTTGCGCGCCATGCGCGCCTCCGCGTCCATGTTCCCTCCTTATTGGCATGTGGCTGTGCCAACCCGCTCAGTATCGCCCACTATAAGATAACGCACACGATGGCGAAAATCTTCCCCTTTCACCATGTCCCAGTAGAGGAGATGTTGAACGTACGGGCGCATATCCCTCTGTCCCGGCGTGGCGTGTGGACCCGTTAGGGCTTGCGCGCCGGGACGAGAGCGGGCGTTGGGGGTTTATTCGCGGGCGGCGCGTTCGGCTGTTGGACCGGCACCGCTGGGGCGGCGGTTGGCTGGCCGACAGGGGCGGGCGCTTGCGTGACGCGTGGCCGCCCCGGTGGTGTGGTGCCACTCGGCAATGTCGCGTCCGGTACCGTCGTCGCCTGCCGGGCAGGTTGACGGACGGACGGACTGGCGGGCTGCGGGTTCGGATTATAGGAACTCGCGCCCTTCGGTCGATATTTCTGGTCTACCGCACTCAGGTAGGCGTTCAGTTTGCTCGCGCCCGCGCCGGTATAGTGGCCGAACTCCTCTTTCTTGATCGTCGGCGTCCCATCGGCATTCGTGGCCGGCAGAAGTGAGGCATTATGCGTGAAGTCCGCCCATGCCTGATTCAATTCGCTTTGCTCGCGTGCGTCCAATTCGCCGCAGGCGCGCGTCGGCTCCTTGCCCTTCACAAAGAGGTCGGTCACGTTCGACCCATATTTCACCGGCATGTGTCCCGTCGCGGCGCAGGACTGACCGTCAATGACATCAGCAGGCCGGAAGAACTCTTTTGCCGGGAGGTTGCCGTCCGGCCCCACGAGCAGTTGCGGCGCTTTCTCATGGGCGTGAATCAGTTGCATGAACTCATTCCAGATCGGACCGGCGTTCTCGACGCCGTCCACGCCTTCGCGCATCGGGTGGTTGTCGTTATTGCCGACCCAGACGCCGACGGCGACCTGTGTCGTGTAGCCGACGGTCCACCCATCGCGGAAGTCGTTTGTCGTCCCCGTCTTCGCGGCGACCGGCCGATCACGGAGAATGAGGGGGCTGGATGCCCCGAAGATCGGCGTGCGCGCTTTGTTGTCCGTGAGGACGGAGGTCATCAGGTAGGCATTGCCCGGATCCATCACTTGCTCACCCTGCGGCACCGTCTTGCTGTTGTCAACCTCTTTCCCTTTTGTGTCCTTGAAGATCGTTCCGTCGGACTTCTCGATGCGGACGATCGGCGTCGCCTCGACGTACTTTCCGAGGTTGGCGAAGGTTGCGTACGCATTGGTGAGTTGCAACGGCGAGACCTCGCCACCGCCGAGCGCGAGCGATATACCGAGGCCATAATCGGCCAGTGGTTGGTTGAAACTGTCCTTCAACCCCATCGCGTGCGCAAAATCAATGAAGTTTTGCAAGCCGTCATGTTGCCCGTATTTCGTGCCGTCTTTGGTGAAGTCGTATTCCATCGTATGGAGGGCGGGGATGTTCAGCGATTGCTGCAAGGCATCGCGCACGGGCACCGCGCCGTTGTGCAGTTGGTTGAAGTTGTTCGGCGTGTAGCCCTTCGCCGTGCCATCATCCCACGTCTTGTGATAATCGAGGATGACATACGAGGGGTACCAGCCCTTTTCGAACGCCAGGCCATAGGCGATAGGCTTGATCGAACTCCCCGGCTGCCGTGGATTGATGGCGACGTTGAACTCGCCGTTATTCGCTTTGTCGTTGAAGTCCGTACTACCGACCATGCAGAGAATTTGCCCGCTCCACGGCACGATTGCCACGAGCGCGCCATTCGAGACATCGTACGCCTTCGACTCCTTCGCGACGCCGTTACGCACGACATCTTCGGCGAGGCGCTGGATGTCCATATCAATCGTCGTGTAAATCCTCAGGCCACCCTGATAGAGGGCCTCGGAACCATACCGTGATTCGACGTATTGCCGCACATAGTTCACGAAATGCGGTGCGCCCGTTGGCTGGTCGTTGCGGAACTTGAAATACTGGCTGGCGTCCGCCGACTGTGCGTAGGCGTCATTCTTCTGCGCCTCGTTGATATAGCCCTGATCAACCATCTGACTGAGCACGTAGAGCTGACGATGCCGCGCCGCGTCAAGATTGACCGTTGGATCATAGGCCGACGGCGCCTGGGGCAGACCGGCGAGGATAGACGCCTGCCAGAGTTTCAAATCCTTCGCGTCAACGTTGAAATAATTGTGCGCGGCAGCCTGAATGCCGTAGGAGCGATTGCCGTACGGAATCTGGTTCAAATAGAAGGTGAGCACTTGTTCCTTGGAGTACTTCTGCGCGACACCGTAGGCGAGGAAAACCTGACGCACCTTGTCTTCTTTCGTCGGGTCGGTGTATCGCTCCGGGAACGCCTGCTTGATGACCTGCATCGTGATCGTCGAGCCACCGGAGTTGCCGTAACTCGAATCAACGAACGTATTGCGGACGGCGCGGCCAATCGCCTGCACGTCAATGCCCTTGTTCGTCCAGAAGGTCTTGTCTTCGGCGGAGATCGTCGCGTCAATCAGATAGGGAGAAATCTCATTGAGGGAAACCGCGAACCGGTTCCCGGCCTGGGGGTCAGAGACTTCGTCAATGAGATTGCCGTAGCGGTCGTAGATGCGCGAGGTCTCGAAATGGGGCAGCGCGCTCGGATCGAAATGGGGCAGATCGCTCGTGAAGTAGGCATAGGCGCCGCCGACTGCCGCGAACCCCGCGATCACTACGACACCGCACACCGCGAAAAAGATGCCAATGACCGTGAGGACCACCGCGATCGGGCCGGCCGCGATGGCGGCAACGGGCGCCGATGCCGCCGTGCGGTTTCGCACGACAAACGGGGGCGCTTTTCGGCGTGCATGTACGCCGCCGCTGTGCGGTCGGCGCCGATTTCGTCTGGAAGAAGGGGGAAGTGCCACGCCGTGAAGCCTCCTGAGTCCGGAACTGCCGCGTGCGCAGTGTACCATGAAAGGCGACATGAAGAAATGAACACACCTCCGCAGCCACACCATTTCGTTGACCAGCACCACGGCGACGCGTACACTAATCGCGACGGAATGTCGGGTAATTTGGCCGCAACGCGGTATCGGGAGAGCATGCACCGCATATGACGCACCGATTGCACGCACGCACGGCTCGCCCGAATATCTGGCGTCTCATGCTCCTCGCGATGCTGCTTCTCGCGGGGTGTTCGTCGGGCGGTGGCAGCACGGTGGGGCCGTCCGCGGTACCCACGACGCCTACTGTCGCTTCGGGACTGCCCGCACCGACATCCACCGCCTCCGCTGTCCCTCCCTTGGCGACGGCGACCATCGCGCCCGTGCCGACACCGATCCCGACCGGGACGGCCCGACCGCCCGCGCCGACGCCGACCTCGCAGCCCGGCCCGAAACCGACGCCAAAGGTCGCGCAAACATTAACGCTCGCCGGGCCAGACCAGCTGCCCGCCACGCTCGATCCGGCACTCATTCGCGATGCCGGGACGGCGTTTATCGCCCGGCAGATTTTTCGGGGCCTCGTCCGGCTCGACGATGCGCTCAATGTCGTACCTGATGCCGCCGCCGATTATCAGAAATCCGCCGATGGCCGGTCATATACCTTCGCGCTGCGCTCGACGGCGAAATTCCAGAACGGCAAGGCGACCACCGCTGACGATGTCGCGTTCTCGCTGCGCCGCGCCTGCGATCCGAGTACGGCGCCAGACGGCCAGCCACAAAACCTGCCCGCCGCCGCCGGATTGAACGACATTCTCGGTTGTCTCGACCGCATCAACGGGCGCACGAGCGATGTCGCCGGTATCCGCGTGCTTGATCCGCTGACCGTGATGCTGGTGCTAGACGCGCCGAAGGCATACTTCCTCCAGAAACTGACACTGCCCGACGCCGCGATCATTGACCGGAACGATCTGACCCGCGGCCCGCTCTGGTCCACTCAGCCGAACGGCACCGGGCCATTTCGGATCACCAGCTGGAAAGCCGATGCAATCACGCTCGCGCGGTTCGACCGGTTCTACGGCCAGGTAGCGACGCTTGACACGGTGACAATCCTCATCGGCGCGAGCGCGGCGAACCCCGTCAACCTCTACGACGGCAACAAGATTGATGTCGCGACCGTACCCGTGCAGGCGGTTGATCGCGTCAGTGTCGCGTCCTCGCCGGTAAAGAATGAGTTGCGGGTCATTCCCACGCTCTCGACAACCTACATCGGTGTCAATGTCAAGGCCGCGCCGGTGGATGCATTCAATGTCCGCGCCGCGTTAGTCCGCACGATTGACCGGCAAAAGGCTGACACAGTGATGCTCGACGGCAAGGTTACACCAGCGAACGGCATCGTGCCGCCCGCGATTCCCGGCGGCAATTGGGACGCGACCATCCCGGTCGTGGACCCGAAAACCGCGAAAGACCTCCTGCCGCCCACGACGGCAAAGACCTTGCCCGACATCACGTTCGGAACCGGCGGCTCGGACCTCGGGCCGATGGTGAAAGCAGTCGCCGAGCGCGATCTCGGCGTGCATGTTGATGTCGAACAGTCGCCGTTCGCCGATTATCTGTCGGAGTTGGATGCGCACACGTATGGATTGTTCGCCGTCACCTGGGTCGCGGACTATCCCGACCCGGAGAATTTCCTCGACGTGCTCTTTCACACGGGATCACCGCGCAACTACAGCAATTACAGCAACCCGAAAGTGGATGCGCTCCTCGATCAGGCGAACGTCGAGCAAAATGCGGCGAAGCGTACCGATCTCTACCGGCAAGCCCAGCAGCAAATCCTCGATGATGTCGCGATCATTCCCATCTATCATGGCACGGATTACGCGCTGGTGAAGCCGTACGTCAAGGGACTCTCAATCACCGCGATGGGCATTTTGCGCCTGGAAACAGTCTGGATCGAGCGATGACCGCCCCACCCGCCCTGCGCGTCGAACCTCTGCTGGCGTACGATGTCCGGTCGTTGTATGTGCCGTGGAGCAGCCCGTTCGAGAGCCATTCGCTTGCGCAGCACCTCCGGGAGCACCCATCGCACGCCTTCTGGCTGCCGGACACAGGAGAATATATCGTCGGCGAGCCGTGGCGGCATCGAGAAGAGATCACGGCGGTCGTGGACATCTCGGCGCGCCACAATGGGGCGGCGTTGCTCGAACGGATGCGTCGTCAGCAGGGCGATCCGACGCATGAACTCGTCGTCATGACGGATTTCGCGGGGGCGCGCCAGCCATCGTTCTATGCCGGTCTCGGTCTCGGCTTAATGCAGGAAGTGTTGTGCTACGAGTTGCGAGCGCTTCCGCCGGAGCCACCGCGTGGGTTGCTCGCATTCTCCGCCGTCTCGCACGAACGGCTCGACGAGTTGGCCGCGCTGATCGCCGTTGACCACGCCGCGTTTCCGTGGCTCTGGTGGAATAGCGTCGCGGAATTCGTGGCCTATGCGGGCGTGCCGGGGGTGGCATTGTATGTGGGGAGAGATAATCGGGGGACGCCGGTCGCCTACGTCGGCATTACGCATTTCCGTGGCTGGGGGCATTTAGACCGCATCGGCGTCGTGCCCGGATTTCAGGGCAGCGGCTACGGCCTTGAGACGCTCCGGTTTGCGGTGCGCATGCTGGCGCGCGGCGGTGCGACGCGCATCGGCCTCTCCACGCAGGCGAATAATACGCGCTCGCAACGCCTCTATCACCGCTTCGGCTTTCAGCGAACCTATCAGAATGACTACAACATTTACGGCGCGTGGATCAACCCGGCGCGTGCCGCCACCGCGTGGCAATCCGGCAGCACGGAAGGGCGGCAGAAGTGAACGGTAATTCCTTCGGCCAGGTCTTTCGGATCACGACGTTCGGGGAGTCGCACGGGCGCGCCGTCGGCGTGACGATTGACGGCTGCCCGGCCGGCCTCGCGATCACAACCGAGATGGTTCAGACGGAACTCAACCGGCGGCGGACCGGCCAATCGCACGTCACCACCCCGCGACAGGAAAAAGATCGCGTTGAAATCCTGAGCGGCCTCTTCGAGGGCGAGACGACGGGCATGCCGGTGACGATGATGGTCTGGAATGAGGACGCCGATTCGAGCAAGTACGAGCGCATCCGCGAACTCTATCGCCCTGGTCACGCGGATTACACCTACACGGCGAAGTACGGCAGGCGCGATCACCGGGGCGGCGGGCGGTCAAGCGCGCGCGAGACGATTGGCCGCGTCGCGGCGGGCGCGGTCGCGAAGGCGCTCCTGGCGCGGGCAGGCGTCACGATCACCGGCTACACCGTGCAAGTCGGCGATGTTGTTGCCCGCGAGTACGACCCCACGGTGATCGAACGGAACATCGTGCGCGCCGCCGATCTGGAAGCCTCCGAGCGGATGATCGCGGTGATCGAGGCGGCGAAAGCGGCGGGCGACAGCGTCGGTAGCACCGTCGAGATCCGCGCGGATGGCGTGCCGCCGGGACTCGGTGAACCCGTCTTCGATAAACTGGACGCGGACATCGCCAAGGGGATGATGAGCGTCCCCGCGACGAAGGCATTCGAGATTGGCGACGGCTTCGCGGTCGTTGACCGGCGCGGCTCCGACAACAACGATCCGTTTGTGATGGACGATGGCGGTGTCGTGCGGACGACGACGAATCATGCGGGCGGCATTCTTGGCGGCATCTCGACGGGCGAGCCGATCATCGTCCGCGTGGCGGTCAAGCCACCCTCGTCCATTACGAAAGAACAGATGACGATTGACCGCGCCGGCAATCCGCAGCCGATCAGCGTCGAGGGGCGGCACGATCCCTGTCTCGCGCCGCGCGCCGTGCCCGTCCTCGAAGCGATGCTCGCCCTCGTCCTCGCCGATCATCTCCTGCGCCAGCGTCTCTCCCGCGTCGCGTGGGAGGATTAAGGGATCGTAGCGCAGAGAACACAGAGGTCGCATGCGGCCCAGAGGGCGCCCGCGCAGAGAAGAGAAAAATAAAAAGGAATCTCTGTGTTCTCTGTGTTCTCTGCGCGCTCTGCGCTCCTCCCTTCTCTTGGCGGCTTGGCGATTCATTCATTCGCCTTGAGGCGCGTGAAGAAGCGGTCAACGCGTTCCAATCCGGCGATGAAGCGGTCGGGGCGCGTGCCGAGGCCGATCCGCAGCCGCCCCTCCATCCCGAATGCCGATCCCGGCGCAAGCATGACGCTCTCTTCCTCAGCAAGGCGGTTCGCGACGGTCTCCGACGGCAGATCGAGGTGATAGCGAAGTAGTCCGAGCAGGCCGCCGCGCGGTTCCACCCACGAAAAGAGATCGGCGCGTTCGGCGATGAAGGCGCGCAATGTTTTGAGGTTCTCCGCGCTGATCGCATGGGTGCGGGCGAGGATCGCCTCCCGGTTCGCGAAGGTACGGCAGGCGAGATAGTCACTCAGGCCGCTGGGGCTGAGCGACGTGTAATCGCGGTAGGACCAGCAGCGCGCGGCAATTTCCGCCGTTGTCGCCATCCAGCCGAGCCGAATGCCGGGGATGCCGAATGGCTTCGAGAGGGTGCCGACACTGATCGCGCGCGGTCCGAGATCGCGGAAGGGCGACGGGAGCGGAGCGTCGTCCACCGTTAGCCAGCGGTATGCCTCGTCCGCCAGGATGTACGCGCCGACGGATTCCGCCAGCGCGTAGACGAACGCGCACTCCGCCGCCGACATCGCCGCGCCCGTCGGATTATGCGGCGTGTTGACGACGATCATTCGCGTCCGCTCGTCCACGAGCCGTTCCAGTGCATCGAGATCATAGCGGTAGCCGTTTTCTTCACGCAGTTCGAGGCGCGCCACGTCGCAGCCAATCGCTTCCGGGACGGTGTAGAGTTGCTGATAGGCCGGATAGACGGAGACGGCGCGGTCGCCCGGCTGAAGGAGCGCGTTGAAGATCAGGTAATTGGCTTCAATCGCCCCAGTCGTCACAAGGACATCATCGGCGGTGACGGCGCGGTAGGTCTCCGCGATCCGCCCGCGCAGTTCGTGCGTCCCACGCGCCTCGCTGTAGTTGAGCGGCAGATTGAGCAATTCATTGACGCGCCGATCCGGTTCGGGATCGAAGGCGAGCAGTTCGGCGGTCGTTAGCGGGTGAATACCCGATTCCGCAAGGTCGTACTCGACGCGCGTTTCATACGTCGTCATCCATCGTTCGAGCGCAAACGGTATCAGGCGCATCGGGCATAACTCGCTTTCATCTATGAGACCTGAGAGAGATAAACCACCAAGACACCAAGGACACAAAGGTCACCAAGAAATACTCATGCTCTTTGTGTTCTTGGCGTTCTTGGTGTCTTGGTGGTTTATCTCTCAGTCGAGTAGCGCGTATCCTGGCAGTGTCAGGAAATCAACGAACGCATCGTCGGTCGTGATCCGGTCGAAGAGCGCGCTCGCCTCCTGATAGGGCACGGCTGCGTACTGCGCGTCGCCGACTGTCGCTTTGATTTTCGCCAGTTCTTCGGCCATGATCGTGCGGAAGAGTTCGACGGTCACTTTCCGGCCATCGTTCAGGACGCCATCGGGATTGCGAATCCATTGCCAGACCTGCGAGCGGGAGATTTCGGCGGTCGCTGCGTCCTCCATCAGATTGAAGATCGGCACGGCGCCGGAACCGGCGAGCCATGACGCGATGTACTGGATGCCGACGCTGACATTCGTCCGCAATCCCGCCTCGGTGATCTCGCCGCGTCCGTCGGGGAAGGTGATCAGTTCGTCGCCCGTGACCGTGATGTCTTCACGCTTGCGGTCAATCTGATTCGCGCCCGGCATCCGCTCGTTGAACGCCTCCAGCGCGATGGGGACGAGGCCGGGGTGCGCGACCCAGGTGCCGTCGTGGCCGTCGGTCGCCTCGCGCTCCTTGTCGGCGCGGACCTTCGCGAACGCTTCCTCGTTCGCCGCCGGGTTGTTGCGGATCGGGATCTGCGCCGCCATGCCGCCCATCGCGTGCGCGTTGCGGCGGTGGCA
>JBPCPB010000166.1:0-5239 GCA_050999735.1 Thermomicrobiales bacterium
ACTGCTGCACTACCGCGTGCCTCCCGCTGCGTGGCGACCGCCGAAGAAGTGGGGAAGACGGACGAAAGCGGAGGAGGCGCTCATTGCGCGGTGGATAGCATGACCACTGTTCCGCATACACCTACCCACGGAGACAGAGATTTGTTTTTCTCTTCTCTGTGTCCTCTGTGTCCTTCGCGATCTCTGCGCTCGCATTTTTCTTCGCGCCTTCGGTTCTCCCCGGTTTCTCTCAGCTCGTGTGGGCATCGGCGATGCGGCCGGCGTGGCGAACCTGCGGGTTGATCGTCGTCAGGACGGCGAGCAGGGTCGCTGGAGCCGCGCCGATGTAGACCGTGGCAATCGGGCCGAACTGTTGCAGCAGCACGCCCATCAGCGCGAAGCCGAGCATCTGCGCGCCGAAGGTGACGAGCCGAAAGACGCTGTTGACTCGCCCTTGCAGGGCGTCCGGAATCAGCACGAGGCGATAGCTGAAGTGCGTCGTGATGTAGATCGGCACGAACAGGAAGCCGACCGCATTGACGATGCCGAGCCAGAGGATGTTCGGCGCCCACGCGTATGGCACCCAGGTAATGACGAACAGCCACGAGATCCAGACCATAATCTTCCCGACCGTGAACCGGTGCTGCACCGGCGCGGCGAACGCGGTGCCGAGCAGCGTGCCAACGCCGCCCGTCGCGAAGATTAGCCCAATCGCAACGGACGACGCGCCGTGCCGTTGCGCGAGGCTGATGAGCAGCAGTGTCCATCCGCCATAGAGCAGATTTACCCCGCCATTGACCCAGCAGAGAAAGCGGATGGTCGGCTGATGCCAGAGCCAGCGGAGACCTTCCTTGATCTCCTCACGGATATGGCGCTGCGCCTGGGTGCGCTCCTCCTGAAATTCCATCTTGATGAAGAAGATCGAGAACGCGGAGACCGCGTACGAGACCGCATCGGCGACGAACGGGAAGCCGCGCCCGATGCTGTAGAGCGCGCCGCCGACTGATGGGCCGAGCAGGCCGGAGACGGAATAGGTCGCCTCGTTGAGCGAGACGGCGGCGGGTAATTGCTCCTGGCGGACGATACGCTTGAGGCACGCTGTCTCCGACAGCCCGAAGAAGATGAAGAGCATTCCCTCGACAAAGGGAACCACATACAACTGCACGAGCGTCAGCCGACCGACCGCGAGCGCGACCGGGATGCTGCCGAGCGCAAGCGCCCGCCCGGTATCGGAGAGGATCATCACTTTCTTGCGATCCCAGCGATCCACGTACGCCCCAGCGGGCAGCCCGAAAAGGACATATGCCAGGCCACGCATTGCGCCGAGGAACCCCGCCTGCGCCGGTGATCCCGTGACGGCAAGGATAAGCAGCGGGAAGGCCAACTGCGAAACCTGCGAGCCGATTGCCGAGACGAGTTGCCCGCTGAAGAGTAGAAGAAAGTTCCCGTTCCGCCGCAGCGCGCTGGACGGCTGCTGATCCTGTAACGGTTCGATTTCAATGGTTGCCACGTTTTGCTTCTCCCAATCACCGCATCTGCCGAATGCACCGCAAACAAAAAGACCGCGAGCGAGGCGTCCGGCCTGCCACGGTCTGCGCGTGCGATGGAAGAAGTGCTACGTCATCGGACGGCGGATTTGGGCAGACTGCGACACGGACCCCCGTGCGGTCCCACGTAACGCCAATAGGCGGATCGCAATATCGCCCGTCGCGACCATATCCATTGCGCCATCCTCATCCTGGGCGCGCACGCCGCGCCGCCCATCCATTGACGAGCATAAAAGCCGACGCAAACGATGTCAAGGCGGCATACGTCCTGGGATACGTCTCAAAGCCGGTAGGTTGCCGAGACTCGATACCGGTAGCGCAGGCTGGAAAGCCTGCGCTACCGCACAAACGACAGCGGCGCCTGACTTACCGACTTTGAGACGCATCCCGTCCTGGACCCACCGCGGGGTGGCAGAATCGCTGGACAGCAACAAGCCCAAAGACGCAGATGAGCAAAAAAGCCCCCTTCCCTCGGAGGGAAGGGGGTGAGGGTTAAGAAGATCACTCGTACCGTAGCGCCTCCGCGATCGGGACGCGGCTGGCGCGGCGCGCGGGGATGACCGTCATGATGAAGGCCGCCACGAGCGCGATGATGACGAAGAGCGCGATCTGCCCGTACGGAACGATCATTACCTTCGCCTGCGCGCCCGCGTTGCCGCTCGCGATTAAGTTCCGTGAGAGCACCATCCCGGTCGCCACACCAACGACAACGCCCGACACGGCGATGAAGAGCGATTCGATCAGGAATGTCGCGCTCACCATGCCGCGTTGGTAGCCGAGCGCGCGGAGCATGCCGATCTGTTGCCGCCGCTCGACGACCGAGCGGAGCGCGACCACGCCGAGCGCCGCGATGCCGACGAAGAGGCCGATACCGAGGAACCCTTGCAGGAGATAGAGGAAACCCTGGCTCTGCTGCTGCGACTTCTGCAACTCGTCGCGCAGATCAATCGCCTGCACGCCGTTCTTGACGAGCGCCGCCTTGATACCGAACTTCACGGCCTTGCTGTCCGCGCTGTTCTTGAGCGCGATGAAGTAGGCTGTGTTCTGCGGATCGGTCGGGAAAATCTGCTGGAACGTGCTGTCGTTCATCAAGAGGCCCGCGCCGCCGTTCCCGATACCGAGGCCGTCGCTGATGTTCATCGTCTGGTCGAGCACGCCGATGATGGTCACTTGCTGCGCTTTGCCCGTCTGCGGGTCGCGGACATCCACGGCGATGGGTTGCATCGTCTTGTCGTCGGCCTTGACGCCGGTCAACTGGAACCGCTTGTCACTGTTCCCGCCGCCGAAGCCGCCCTGCTGTGGGATCGCCGACGCGTCAATCACCGCGAGTGTGGGGTCACGCTTCAGGGCGTCCCAGATGGCTCGATCGGAGGCGTAGCCGGTGGCGCGGGTCTGGAAGGTGTACGTGGAGTGGTCAATGAAGCCGCTATCCAGACCGCGCGCGGCATACTTCTGGAAGTCCGGCACCCCCGCGAGGCGGACTTGCGAATTCTGCGCGTAAACGATGTGATTGACGCCGAGGGCGGTCCAGTCGTTCGTATTGGTCGTGCCTGCCTGCTGCACCGCCGCCTTGAAGTCGCCGACCGGGTTGTTGTCGTTCGTCGCCGCCGCGACATCCCAGCCGCCGAGCGTCGCGGCGGAGGTATACGCCTTGCCGAACGTCGTGTTCATCGTGCTGATCACGACGAGCGCGAAGATAATGAGGCCGAACATTGCCAGCGTCATGCCTGTGCGGCCCCGGTTTGCCATCGGATAGGCGACGCCCGTCTTGAAGGCGGGGGCGTACCGCCCAAAGGGCTTGCCAAGCCACGTCACAAGCTTGAGCGTCGTGTTCGAGTTGAAGACCATCAGCAGCACCGCGCCGGTGACGAGCGCGATCCCGCTGAAGAAGAACATCTCGATGCCGCCCTGGAGTTTGCCCCAGAGTTTGTCATGCACGGAGAACGGCACGCACCACCAGACGAGCACGAACAGCCCGACCGCCGTGAAGACGCCCCGCTCCGGCACCCCGAAGCGGCGGAGAATCAGGGCGAGGCCGAAGACGATCAGCATCGCGCCGCCATAGAAGGGCGCGGCCTGCTTGCCGGAGAGGCCGGTAAGCGCGAGTAACACGCCGACGACGACCATGATGATGCCCCAGATGAGACTCTTGCGCCCCGCCTTGCGCCGCACCGGCTCCGCCGTGTCCCGGATCGCCGCGACGATGTTCAGATTGCTCACCCGCCACGAGGAGAAGGCAATCGTCCCGAACGTCAGGACAACGCCGAGGCAATAGGCAATGATGAGCGAGCGCGGCTGCACGTACGGCGAGAGGGGCAGATCGTTGCCAAGGATCGCCTTCATCGCGAAGACGATGCCGAGCGCGGCGCCGACGCCGAGGATCGCGCCGACCGCCGCCGCGATCAGGTCATACGCCGTCCCCTCGGCGATGAACATCTGCACGAGATGGCGCCGCTGCGTGCCAATGGCGCGCGCCATGCCCATCTCGCTCTTCCGCTCCGCCGCGAGCATCGTGAAGATCAGGAAGATCAGCAGCACGCCCGCCGCGATGGCGAACAGGCCGAGGACGAGGAAGAAGGTCGTGAAGACGTTGCCGAACAGTTCGGCCTGCTTCACGTTGTCTTGCTTGATCTTGCTCGCTTCGAGGTTTTGCGGCGCGAGCACGGGATCGAGTTTGCCGACTACTGCGTCCGTCCGATTCACGCCACTTCGCACGGTGCCCGTATTGGCGACGAAGATCGCGTCGTAATCGTTGGGCCGGTTGAACATCGTCTGCGCGCGGTCGAGCGGGATGAGTAAGCCGGGATAGGCGTTACCGTTCGTGTTCGCGTTGAAGATGCTGTCCCGCACGATTCCGGCGACAGTGAAACTGATCGGCTGGTTGTTGTAGAAGGACTGGATCGTGTCCCCGGTCTGGGCCTGCAGTTTGTCCGCGCCCGTCTGATTCAGGTACACCTCACCTGGCTTCAATGTGCTGATATCGAGTTTGTTGCCGTTCGTGTCCATCACGCCGCCGATAGCATCAACGCGCTTCGCGTCCACCCCCGCGAGCGAGACGATCGGCTCGCTCTGCAAGGTGCGCAGATTGAGGACGGGCACGGCCTTGCCGAGCGTCGGTACGAAACCCGTGATGTCCGGATCGCCCTTGAAGCGCGTTTCGAGGTTGGTCAGCACGGGTGCCGGAATCTTGTCCGACGTCTGCCCGGCGCTGTTCGGGTCCTGCTTGGGTTGGATCACCTCGTCCACGCGGCCGAGCGATTTATAGACGACATCGCCTATCGAGTAGTTAATCGTGTCGCCTGTCGCGAAGGCGGCGGACATGATCAGCGTCGAGAGCATCAGCCCAACGACAATCAGCCCCGTCTGCGCTTTGCGGCGCGGCACATTGCGGATGCCAAGCCGGAAGATGACCGGATTGCGGAGCGCGATGTAGACCGTGATCGCCAGCACCGCCGCCAGCACGATCAAGAGCGCGACCATGATATTCGTCATCGGGATGCCAAAGAGTTTATTCATTGCCCCTCCGGGGAGTAGACAGTAGGCAGTAATCAGTAGACAGTTGAAAGAGGAATCGCGGTGCGCGTTCGCCTCTTACCATTGCCCACCAACTACCGCGTTCTGTCTTCTATCTACTGTCTACTATCGGTCGCGCCTGGCCGTCGCCGGAGAAGGAGCGCGGGTCGGTGACGTGGCCGAGGCCATCGTCAATGATC
>JBPCPB010000256.1:0-24561 GCA_050999735.1 Thermomicrobiales bacterium
GGCTGGAAGCCTGCCACCACCAGGACACCCGGAGGCCGGGCATGAGTGATCGGACACAGACGCTGGCGGCACAATTTACGCAGAGTAGCGATGCCGTCATTGTCTTTACCGAGCAATGTTCGGTGGATGACTGGCGACTCATTACCGAAGATGAACGGTGGTCGGTGGGTGTCGTCTGCCGACACATCGCGCGTGGATTCGAGGTGCATCCGCAGTTGATTCGACAGGCCGCTACCGGCCAACCGATGCCGACCGGATACACATGGGATGCTGTTCACGAAAGCAATGCCCAACAAGCACGGGAATGGGCCGATTGCACCAGGGAAGAGACGCTCGTGCTGCTGCGGCGCTACAGCGACGTGGCAGCGGATGTCGTTCTCCACCTGAGCGACGCGCAACTTGACTGCACAACGAAATCACCGCTCGACGATGCGATCGTGAGCGTGCAGCAGATGGTCGAGGGGATGATTGACCACCCACGCATTCACCTCAAGAGCCTTCGAGCGACGATTGGCAGGCAGAGCGTGGAGCGACAGGAAGGGATGAAATGACGGTGGACGGTGAGGATGGGCACACACTCTCACAGGAATGGTTCACGACGTGGGAAGTCGCGCCCGGCGTGATCTGCATCGCGGAGGATCAGCACGAGCAGGAAGTACGCTCGTACCTCATCATCGGGTCGGAACGATCATTGCTCTGGGACGCGGGGATGGGCGTCGCGGACATGCGCAAGGAAGTCGAGCGGTTCGCGTCGGTGCGGCCCGAGACGCTCATGATGGTCTGTAGCCACAGCCATTTCGATCACGTCGGCGATGTCTGGCGGTTCGCGGCAGCGGGCGTGCCGGTCTACGCGCACCCAGCGGAGGCGGAGCGGATCGCGCGTGGGCTGAACGCCGATCAATGTGCGCACTGGCTCCAGCCGGAGTCTTTGCTCGGCCCATTGCCCACTGGGTTTGATCCGACTACCTACGCGATCCGGCCCGCAACGGTCACGCATCTGCTCGATGAGGGCGATGTGCTTGATCTCGGCGACCGACAGTTTATGGTGCTGCACACGCCGGGGCATTCGCCGGGCGGTCTCTGCCTCTGGGATGCGACGAATGGCCTCCTGCTCTCCGCCGACACCGCCTACGCCGCGCCGCTCTATTCGTATTCGCCGGACGCCGAGCCGGACGTCTATCGCCGCTCCCTGCGCCGCCTCGCGGATCTCGCACCGCAGGTGCAAACCCTGCTGCCATCGCACGACGAGACGCCGATGCCGCCGGAACTGCTCGTCGTGATGGCGGACGCCTTCGACCGCATCCACGACGGGAACGCGGCGGACACACTCGTCGAAAGGGACATTGAAGCGGGGCAGAATCGCGACTACGACCTCTACGACTTCGGCCCGTTCCAGGTGCGGATGCGGGCCGGATGGGGCAGGAAAGGGTAGCGGGTGGCAACAACGCGCTCTCAGCCACAGATCCCTGAAGCAATGGGCGTGCTATGGCGTCAGTGGCTGAAAGCGCCCGGCGTGCTTGCCGGGGCGGCGGTGCTTGCCGGGATGCTCGGCGGCGCGCTGGCAATCGGGGTTGGCCCGGTTCTGCCGCTGGCCTTTCTCGTCGCGATCATCGGTGGTATCGCGATTTTGCTTGATGCGCGGGTCGGGCTGTACGCGGCGGTCGCCGTTATCACACTGCTGCCCTATGCGACATTGCCGGTGAAAATCGGATTGACATTCACGCTGCTCGAAGCGGCAATCCTGCTGACGATTGCCGTCTGGGCGCTCCGGCTCGGCTTTGACCGCAGCGAGTTGATCCTCACGACGCCCGTATTCCTGCCGCTCGGCTTTTTTATCACGGCAACCCTCGTCGCGTTCCTCATCGGTGCGGGCCGGAACACGACAACGCAGACGGCGCACGATTATCTGAAACTGCTGCTCGGTGTCAGCATGATCGTCCTCGTCGTCAATCTGCTGCGGGAGCGGCGGGATGTCGCGCGGTTCACGACGGCGATTGTCGCGGGCGGGGCGGTCGCCGGGGCGCTCGCGCTCATTCTCCAGCGGCTGCCGGTCGCGCTGACGACGCGGATTCTGACGCGCCTGAGTGTCGTCGGCTACCCGACGAGCCGGGTTGTCCGCTACATCGAGGACAACCCAGCGCTCGCCCGGCGCGCGACGGGTACCGGCGTGGATCCGAACGCCTTTGCCGGGCTTTTGATGCTTATTCTCGTCCTCGCTGTCGGGCAGGCGGTCGCGGCGCGCCCACTCGTCTCGCGCAAACTGAGCATTGTGACCGCCCCCATCGTCGGCTTGGCGTTGCTCCTGACGGAGTCACGGGCGGCGTGGCTCGGTGCAGTAGTCGGCGTCGGCATGCTGGCGCTGCTCCGCTACCGGCGGCTGATCCTCCCACTCGTCGCGCTTGGCATCGCGGCGGCCGCGTTCGGCGTCGGGACGGGCTATCTGTCGCGCCTGATTGGTGGCCTGCGCGGGCAGGACGCCGCGACGCAACTGCGCTATCGCGAATATGCCAACGCGCTGCAACTGATCCGGGATTATCCCGTCTTCGGCGTCGGCTTCGGGGACGCGCCGCGCATTGATCTCCAGACCGGCGTGTCGAGCGTCTATCTCACCGTCGCGGAGCGCGCGGGGCTGATCGGGTTGGCGTTCTTTCTCGCCGTGCTTGTGTCGCTCGTCGCTCGGCTCATCCGTGGCGCGCTCCGGGCGCCGACGGACGAACCATATGGGGAACTGGCGTTCGCCGTCGCCGCGTCGGTCGTCGCGGCCTGCGTCGCGGCGACGCTCGATCACTACTTCTTCAATCTCGGCTTTCCGCACATGGCGGCGCTCTTCTGGGCCTTCGCCGGGCTGGGCGAGGTGGCATTGCGACTCACAACTCTTCCGTGTCCAGCGGCTGCGGGGTCTGATTGGGATGCTCCACCCGTCGCTCGATATACCCATAGACCGTGAGGGCGACCAGGATGATCGCCGTCGCGCCGGACGCGAGGATGAACAACCCCGCACCCGCCGCCATGCCGATGGCGGCCGCCGCCCAGACCCCCGCGGCCGTGGTCAGATTTTTCGTGTGCGATCCCTGACGGAAGATTACCCCCGCGCCGATGAAGCCGATGCCGGTGACGACCTGGGCGGCAATCCGCGTGAAATCCCCGCCGTTCGGGACGACGAGTGGCCCAACGACGGTGAACAGCGCCGCGCCGATGCCGACGAGGGTAAAGGTCCGCAGCCCCGCTTCCTTGCGCCGAACTTCTCGCTCCGCGCCGAGGAGTCCCGTCAGCCCACTCGCCACCACCAGGCGGACGAGCGCATCCCACTCACTCAATGCCACCGCGTCCTCGCCTTCCCGGATTCACGCATACCTGTTCATCATATTCTCATCATAGTGTAGCGTGCCGGGGGATGCGTCTCAACGCCGGTTGGTGAGCAGGAAAGGAGGGAGAGCCATCTTCTGGGGGAGTGGCTGACCACCGATACACCGAAAAGAGACTCGCGTGGACGTGATGATAGCAGACCCGTTCATCCTGCCTGACACGCCGTTGCGTGTGGAAGAACACGAAGCGGCGGTTCGGGCTTGGGAATCCATTGTCCAGCAACGCCCGTTCGCTCCGGCCTGAGCGGCGCAGGCGGCGGGATCGCGCGGAGGAACTGGCCGCGCGACGGGTGGTGCGCCGCAACGAGGAGGGGACCCACGACTCGACCGCGGCCCTTACGGGATCGAGCGACCGGCTTTGAGACGCCTCCTTGCAGGACCGGAAGATCAGGGGAGGAAGATGTTCAACTCATCCCTGAACAGACACACGAGAGAGCGCGGCGGTATCTACCGCATACTCAGGCCGGAGGACGGTGGCGCCATGCAGGTAGACGTGGCGGATTTCCCGCTGCGTCTTCTGAGTGTTGATATGCAGCGTCACCCGAATGCACATCGCCAGTGCGCCCGGCACATCCATTTCATGCGCGCACATCTGCGGCACATCCGCCCACCCGACCTGCCGCGCCGCCTTCGCCGGAAACTCGGCGGTGAGGTCGCGCGTCGTCGTCCAGATCGCGCTGGCGATCTCGCCGGCGCTCAACTCGTTGAAGTGGACGAGCGCGGCGATCAGTTCCTGCGTCGCCTCGATGATCTCTTCCGCCGTATTCGCCGCCGCCGTCGTCGCCCCCCGCACACCCCGCACAGCCATTCCGCTCACTCCGTTCGCTCAAAGGACGAAGGGCACAGGACTAAGGACTAAGCGGATTCGGCTCCTCCTTAGTCCTTAGTCCTGTGCCCTTCGTCCTTCCCCCTTAGCCAGCGCACAAAGTCGGCGGCGCCGGATGCGCGTTCCGCCGGGGGCAGGTCATCGAGCCGTTGCACGAGCGCGCTGCCAACGATCACGCCGTCCGCCATCGCGCCGACCGACGCGACATGCTCGGGCCGCGAGATGCCGAATCCGACGGCAATAGGAATCGAGACCTGCTGCCGCACGCGATCGAGGTAGCCGTGCAGATCGGTCGCGAGGGCATCTCGCGCCCCCGTCACGCCCGTCAGGCCGACACAATAGACGAAGCCCGTCGCCAACGCCGCAACTTGCGCGATGCGCTTCTCCGTACCGGTCGGCGCGAGCATCGCGATCACTGCGACGCCGCGCCGGTCGCAGGCGGCGCGGAGGTCGCCCGCCTCCTCAGGTGGGAGATCGGCAACGATCACGCCATCCACCCCTGCTTTCTCACACAGTGCGGCGAATGCCTCCTCGCCCTTCTGGGCAATCGGGTTCGTATACCCGAGGAAGACGATTGGCGCCGTGACACCCGCCTTCCGCAGTTTCCACACGTCGTCGAGGCAGACATCGAGCGTCACGCCGTTTGCGAGCGCCATCTGCGTGCTGCGCTGGATGACAACGCCGTCCGCCAGCGGGTCCGAGAAGGGCACACCGAGTTCGACGATGTCCGCGCCCGCCGCGATCAGCGCCGGGACAACCGCCGCGACCGTCTCCCGGTCGGGATGGCCGACCGTGATGTACGGGATGAACGCGGGTCGCCCCTCCCCCTCCGCCTGATCGAACGCCGCCCTAATGCGGGCGATCCCGTTCATCATCGTCTCCTCTACCCCCACATGCATGGGGAATCTACATCCAGCGCATCAGCGACTGTGCCGATGTCCGGTTCACCCCTACGGGGATAGGGAAAGTCCCATCGCGTTCGCAACCGTCTCCATGTCCTTATCGCCGCGACCGGAGAGGCAGACGGCGATGATCGCGTCTTTCGGCATCGTCGGCGCGATCTTGATGGCGTGCGCGATAGCATGCGACGATTCGAGCGCGGGGATGATCCCCTCGGCCTGCGAGAGCGTCTGCAAGGCGGCCAGCGCTTCGGCGTCCGTGATGCCGACGTACTGCGCGTGGTCGGCGTCCGCGAGCCAGGCGAGTTCGGGGCCGACGCCGGGATAGTCGAGGCCCGCCGAGATCGAGTGCGTCTCCATGATCTGGCCGTCCGCATCCTGGATGACGTACGTCCGCGAGCCGTGCAGCACGCCGACGCGCCCGGCGACGATGCTCGCGGCATGCGCTCCCGTCTCGATCCCCCGTCCCGCCGCCTCGACGCCGATCAGTCGCACATTCGTGTCCGGCACGAAGGCGTGGAACATGCCCATTGCGTTCGAGCCGCCGCCGACGCATGCGAGCACAACATCGGGCAGTTTCCCCGCCTGCGCGAGCAGTTGCGCGCGGGCCTCCTGCCCGATAATCGCCTGAAAATCGCGCACGATCATTGGATACGGATGCATCCCCGCTACCGTGCCGATGATGTAGTACGTCGTCCGCACATTCGTCACCCAGTCGCGGATCGCCTCATTCAGCGCGTCTTTCAGCGTGCGCGACCCGCTGGCGACGGGTACGACCGTCGCGCCGAGCAACTTCATGCGGAAAACGTTGAGCGATTGCCGCGCGATGTCCACCTCGCCCATGTAGACGATGCATTCGAAACCGAGCATCGCGCAGACGGTCGCGGTAGCGACGCCATGCTGCCCCGCGCCGGTCTCCGCGATCACGCGCGGTTTACCCATCCGCTTGGCGAGCAAGCCCTGACCGAGTGCATTATTGATCTTGTGCGCGCCGGTATGCGCGAGGTCTTCCCGTTTCAGCCAGATCTGCGCGCCGCCGAGGCGGGCGGAGAGCGCCTTCGCGTGGTAGGTCGGTGTCGGTCTGCCGACGTAATGGCGCCGCAGATCGCCCATTTCGTGGAGGAAGGCCGGGTCATTGCGCGCCTCGTGATAGGCTGTTTCCAGTTCGGCAAGCGCGGGCATCAGCGTTTCGGGCGCGTATTGCCCGCCGAACCGGCCATATCGCCCCCGCGCGTCGGGAAATTCGGCGGGTGGTGGCAACGTATCGAGATACGCCTCGGCGGCTTCGGGTTGGGTCTGGACCATGCGTGTTGCCTTCCTCATGGATAGTCTGTCCGGGCGCATCCGCGCGCCCGCTAGTCTATCACAGCGCTGTCTCCTGATCCGCGACCTCACCTCCGTACTTTCGCCGATGTTTCACGTAGTACCATGGATGACCGTGAAACCGTCCATGCTCGTCGGATATCAATACCCCGTCGTCAACGAGGCGCTTTCGGGCCTGTTGGCGATACTGCTCCCGTGTCTTCTCGGACATTTCAGCCCACGGACCGTCCGTCGCTGAAGCCGATTCGGTATATCCCAGCCTTGCCTCGGTCTCAACGAGCCGCTCCTGGAGGTGAACGATTCGTGTTTGCAGTTGCGTTTCCCAGAGTGGCAGGTACACAGGCAACACATCATCGTGTGGCGGCTTCTTTCCGGCTGCGGCAGCGTAGAAATTGTCGAGCGCTTTGTCGCCCGCGCCGAGCGCCCCGGTGAGTTGATACGCTTCATACAGCGCATTGCGCATCCATTTTCGCTGTTTCTTCTTACTTGCCACCGCTTCCTTCTCCTTACTCATGGCTCGATTCCGGCACGGCGTTTCCACCGATTTGTCCAGCGGCGTAGCGGATCGAGATCGGCGGATTGGAGAGCGATACCCGGCTTCCCCATTTTCTGCTCCTGATCGCGCACGGTTACGTCGCCCGCCCAGGCATAGAACGGCGCCATCTCGCCGAGCGATCCCCGCCCCCGGTGATAGCCATGCCACCATGCGCGCAGGAAGCAGCGGACAAGCGCTTCCTCATGCGGGCGGAGCGACGGGCGCACAAACTGCATGAGGACGATTGTGCGGGCCAGATCGGCGCGCGGATCGCCGGGCAAGCCATTCGGCCAATCGAGCACGGCGGTGAAATGCGCGCCATCCGTCATCACATTGAGCGGATGATAGTCGAAATGGCAGAGAACCAACGGGCGGCGGGCAACCGCTAGTAACCGCTCCCGCAGTCGCGCATCCAATCTCCCGCCCCAATCAAGCCACTGATCGGGCGCATAGGGCGGCGCTTCCGGCAGCGGGATCGCGTGCAGCCGCGCCTGCATCCGCCCAAACATCACGCCGAGCGGCCAGACCTGCAACGGATGCGCCCGCAAGGCGGCAAAGAGCGTTTGCCCCGGACACCATGAAAGCAACAGCGCGGGTCGCCCTTGCCACATTCCTTCCGCATGGACCGTCGGGACGGGAATACTGCCCGCCGCCGCCGCGCGCATCGTCGTCACTTCGCGTCGGCATTTGCGCTCTTCATCGGGCGCGAAGACGCGCAACGCGTACCGCCCGCCAGGGCGGTCAACCCGCCAGATTGCCGTATCCTGCCCGCCGGAAATTGGCGTCACCGCCGTGGCATCCATGACACCAAGCGCCGCGAGAATAGCGATGGGATCAAGATCAGTCCGAGCCATCGAGGAAATCCTTACGGAGCCAGTAATCGGCTGCGCCGGGCGGATGATCCTCCAATGCCCCGACGATCCGGTAGCCCAATTTCTCGTAGAAGCCGCGCGCCTGGAAACTGAAGGTGCCGACGACGACGTGGGTGCAGCCGCGCCGCTTCGCCTCCGCTTCGGCGCGCTGCATCAACTCCGTGCCGTAGTCCCGGCCGCGTAACTGCTCGTCCAGCCAGAGGTAGTCAATCTCCAGCCAATCCCAGACCGTCTGCCCCGTTAGGCCACCGCAGGCGATCCCGTCGGCATCTTTCAGGAAGATGTGGAGCGGCTTCGGAGAGTGTTCCGGTTGGCGCGCCAGACGATGCGGCGCGGACTGCGAATCGTTGAAGGCGCGAATCTGGCGCGCGAGGTATGCTTCGTCTTCCTCATTGACTCCTTCGACGATCGTGACAACCGGTATTTCCGCCTGACGCGCCGCCTTGAACGGTTTGATATCGAGTGACGACACAAAGGCATCATCCAATACCTCGATCTCACGGAATCCGAGATGCGCATACAGCCGCCGGGCAGGAAGATTTTCCTTGTTGTAGGCGAGAACGATCTCGTTGCAGTATGGCTCGGTCACCAGCCGCGCGATCACCGCCTCCATCGCCGCCCGGCCATATCCTTTGCCTTGATACGTCGCGTCCACCATCACATGGGTGATCCAGTACCGATCGTCGCCCGGTTTGCGCCCGTATAGGACGAAGCCGACCATCGTCTCATCGGCGTAGATGCCGTGGGGCCACCGATCAGGCTGAAACTTCGATTGCGCGAGTAAAAAAAGATTGGATGCGACGAACTGTTCCTGCGCTTCCATTGTCCGCAGCGCGATACACTGCTGCCAGTTTTCCGCCGTGATCGGTCGCAATGTGACTGTCATCTCGAGAATCCTCCCAGGCTCATTCGGAACGTGGTGCGATCTCCCGCGCCAGCGGGCCACGCAGGCGTATGTCGCCCGCTCGCCGCGTGATCCGGCGTGCGTCGAGGTATTCCATCACCGCTTGCGCGTACTTGCGGCTCGTACCGACCGCGTCGCGGAACTGCGCGAGGGTGACGCTGCCGTGCGCGTCAATCAGTGCCAGGGTTTGCAGCACCATCCGGTCGTATGCGTCGCGCGAAAAAATGATTCCCTCCGCGACACGAACGATGCTCCCCTCCTCCGCCAGCACTGCCAGCGTCTCCGGGCCGACACCGAGCGTCGCGGGGTCGGGCGGCGCGTACGGTTCTTTCGCGAGCGCGGCGAGCAAAGCATCGGCGGCGACGCGCTGTGCGGGCGGCAGGGCCACCGTGTGCCCCGGCATGCGCAAGATGGGCGCACTGCCACCTTCCGCGACGATACTTCCCTTCCGATGCAGATACGTAACGAACTCATCAAAGAGGCGAGGCGCGAGGCCGAGGCGCGATTTCGCTTCCTCGCGTGGCATGCCGCGTTTGAGTGGGTTCGCCGCATGGAAATTGGCGAGCAGGAGCGTCACCCGCGATTCCATCGCGACCGCACCGCTTTCGAGCAGCAGGAAGGCGTTCGGCGGCAGGATATCCGTCTCCGGTTGCAATATCAGTAGTTCACCCCCGCCGATTAGCGCCGCGAGGATGGGGCGCGCGGCCTCCTGCAGAAGCCCCATCGCCGCGACGACTTCCCGCACCTCGCGCGGGCCACTCGCGAGCAATTGCCGGGCGAGGTCCTGCGGTGTGCCCCGTTTCAGGCTTTCCAGCCGTTCGAGCGTCGCGGCGTGGAAGCGGCGATGGCGGCGCGGCGCGCTATCCATGACCGTGCCGCCGCCAATTGTCTCGCTCGGTGATGGGCGGCGGAGAATGAAGCGGTCGCCGCGCACGACGGCGACGGGTTCCGCCAGCCGCAGTTGCACCCAGCCTTCGTCGCTTGCTTCAAGCCGGTCCGCACCGAGCAACGTCACCCGCCCCTGTACCTCCGACACCCCAATGAAGAGATCAACAGGATCATTCTGTTCAAGTACGGGCGCACTCGCCGTCATTCGCAGCCGGACATCGAGCAGGTGCGTGGGCACGAGCCAGCCCGGCAACGTCAGCACGTCGCCCCGACGCACGTCCTCCACCGCGACGCCGCTGATGTTGACGGCGGTCCGGCTCCCCGGCAGCGCGAGCGAGACTCTTGCCTGGTGCGTCTGCACACCGCGCACGCGGCCCCGAATGCCGCGCGGCAGTAACTCGACTTCCTGCCCGGCGGCGAGCGTGCCATCAAGGAGCGTCCCGGTAACAACCGTGCCGAAGCCGGTGATCGTGAAGGCACGATCCACCGGCAGGCGGGGCCGACCGTGTGGCGCGCGGGGTGGCGTATCGGCGAGCAGCGCATCGAGCGCGACCTTCAAGGCATCCAATCCCTGCCCGGTCGTCGCAGCAGTCGCGATCAGCGGCGCGTCCGCGAGCGTCGTTCCGGCGGTCGCCTCGCGCGTCGCCTCCATCGCCAGATCGAGGAATTCCTCGTCCACCATGTCCGCTTTCGTCAGCACGATCACGCCACGCTCGATGCCGAGCAGATCGAGGATCGCGAGGTGCTCGCGCGTCTGCGGCATCGGCCCCTCGTCCGCCGCGACGACGAGCAGGGCGGCATCAATCCCGCCGACGCCCGCGAGCATATTTTTGATGAACCGCTCGTGCCCCGGTACATCCACGATGCTGACGACCTGTCCGGAGGGCAGCGTCAGCCACGCGAAGCCGAGGTCAATCGTCATCTCGCGCGCTTTCTCCTCCGCCAGCCGGTCCGGGTCAATCCCCGTGAGCGCGCGCACGAGCGTGCTCTTCCCGTGATCCACATGCCCCGCCGTCCCGATGACGTACGCACGCTCCGTTGCATCATGCCTGTTTGCGGAATTCGCCATATTCATACGCCGCGATTGTAGCAGAGCAAATCACTTGAACCGCGAAGAAGGAAAAATCAAGCACAGAGGACGCAGAGGACACAGAGACCACAAAGAAAGAAGAGATTGAATCTCTTCTTTCTTTGATCCCTCTGTGGTCTCTGTGTCCTCTGTGCTGAATCCTTCTCCCTCTTGGCGGTCAAATCTCGATTAGCCGCCGGGAGGTGGGAGGGCATCGAGCCAGTCGTAGGTGAGGTAGGCGTGGAGGGCGGGGCGGAGATCGGTCGCGCTGTGTTGCTGGAAGACGGTCAGGAGATCGCGGCCGGTGATGATGCCGTAGCGATCCTGTGTATAGAGGTCGTGAAGCGCGGCGACGAAGCGGTCCGTCCCCATCGTATCGCGGATTGTCGCGTAGACTTTCGCGCCGCCGGTGTAGACACAGTAGTAGTGATCGCGGTCGCTGACGCTGTGATCCCAGACCGTGATATTCACCGGGCAGGGGAGCGAGCGGGGGAGCGTGACGGGCACATCAATCCCCTCGTTGATTGCCTCTTCGAACAACGTTGCCGCGCCTTCATCCACCCACGTCTCGGTCTGCGGATGGGTGCCGAGCAGGCCGAAAAACCATTGGTGCGACGTTTCATGCGAGACGAGCGTGCGCATTGACACGCCCCGGATGCGCGTGCCGATCATGACCAGGGTCGGGAATTCGACGCCGCCGGGCATCGTCAGCCCCGCGTCGGCAACATGAAAGACCGGATACGGATAGGGGCCGATCGTCGCGCTCATCCATTCGATGGCGTGGATCGCGTAGGCAAGCATATCCTCCTCTGTCAGCGACGAAACCGCGAGATCACTCGGCACGGCATCCACCTCGACCCGCACATTATCTTTCGTTATCCCCTGCGTCATATGGTAGGACGATGAAAGAAGCGCGGCGAAGTCCCGCACATTCGGCGCGTCTATCGTATACGTCGTGCGCGCGCCGCTCGTCTCCCGATGCTGGACGACGCCGGTGCTGATGAGCGTTTGCGCTGCGGGCGCGGTCAGCGTCACATGGAAGTTGCCCGTCGCGGTGTAGACGGCGTCGAACTGGTCGTGATAGCCATGATCGTCGGAGAGCATCGGGAACCAGTAGCCGAGGCGGAGAATATCGCCATCCCGCCGCGTGACATCGAAGCCGTCGCCGCCATCGCGGATGTCGAGATGAAACGTGAAGCCGACCGTCCGCGTGTCACCGGGCGCGAGCGCGGGCCACTCCGGGAACGAAACGCGCACCTCGGCCTGATCCACCGCCGCCGGGACGCCGTCAATCGTGCCGCTATCGAGCGTGAACCAGCCATAATGCACCGCCGCGACATTGAAGGTGACGGCCGGGACGGCCTGCTTGCCCGTGTTCGTCAGGCGCACTTGCTCCGTGCCGGTGGCGTGGATCGCGCCGTCCGCCTCCCCATCACCGACCGTCGCGGTGAGCGTGTAGTCCGCCGCGAGCGGGGGAATATCTGTCGTCGCCGGATGCGGGTTTTGCGGGTCCTGGCCGCGCACAACCGGCGCAAGGGTCGGCACAAAGGGCGGGGCATCCGCCGCGACAGCAGCCGGGAAGAGCAGCACAATGAGGAGCAGCAGGAGCGCGATCCGGTATCGTTTCATGCCGCCAGTGTACGTGGCGCCATTATGTCGAGTCAAATAGGCCAACAGCGCAGTATACTGACGCCATTGGAAACAGCAGGGGAGGATTCGACGATGCAAAACGGCGGGCACGAGACGGTTTTCACGCTGGAAACGACGCCGATCAAGTTCGGGCCAGGCGCGTCCGATGAGGCGGGGTGGGAGCTCAAGCGGCTCGGCGTGACGCGCGCGCTGCTCGTCTCCGATCCCGGCATCGTCCGGGCGGGGATCACCGAGCGGGTGCGGCGCTCTATCGAGGCGGCAGGCGTCGCTTGTGTCGTCTACGACCGCGTGCGCGTCGAGCCGACGGTGCAATCGCTGCAGGATGCCGCCGATTTTGCCCGCGCGGAGGGGGTGGACGGCTTCGTCGGCCTCGGTGGCGGCTCATCCATAGATACGGCGAAGGTCGCGAACCTGCTCGTCACCCATCCCGCGCCATTGCTGGAGTACGTCAACAAGCCAATCGGCGCGGCGCGCGTCCCGTCCGGCCCGCTCATGCCGCTGATTGCGATGCCGACGACTGCCGGAACCGGCTCGGAGGCAACCTCCGTTGCGGCGCTGGAAGTCCCGGAGCAGCACGTCAAGACGGGTCTCTCGAACCGCTGGCTCCGCCCGAATCTCGGCATCGTGGACCCGCTTCTCACCCTGACGATGACACCCGAAGTGACCTCGTCGTGCGGGCTGGACGCGCTTTGCCACGCCGTCGAATCCTACCTCGCGCGGGACTTCACCTCGCGCCCCATTCCGGAGACGCCCGGCGACCGCCCAATGTTTCAGGGTTCGACGCCGATCGCCGATATCTGGGCGATGAAGACGCTCGAACTCGGCGGGAAATATCTCCGCCGCGCCGTTCAGAACGGTCAGGACATCGAGGCGCGCACGCAGATGTCGCTGGCGGCGATGATCGCCGGGATCGGTTTCGGCAACGCGGGCACGCACATTCCGCATGCCTGCTCCTACCCGATTGCCGGCCTGAAGCATGTCTATCAGCCCCCCGGTTACCCGGACGATCATCCCTTCGTGCCGCACGGCCATTCGGTGATCGTCACCGCGCCCGCCGCCTTCCGCTTCACCTATGCGACGAACCCGGCAAAGCACCATCACGCGGCGGAATTGCTCGCCGGCCACCCGTTGCCGCATGCGGACGAAAACACCCTGCCGACCGTGCTCGTGCAACTGATGCGCGACATCGAAGCCCCGCGCGGCATCGCCGAACTCGGCTACGACGACGGCGACATTGACGCGCTCGTCGAGGGCGCGCTGAAGCAGCAACGCCTGCTCGTTATCGCCCCACGCGAGCCGACGCCGGACGATCTCGCGAATATCCTGCGCGCCTCGATGGCGAACTGGTAACCGATGACAGGGAGAACGAAAACCACCAAGGCACCAAGAACTCCAAGGACACCAAGCGATTCTTATTTCTCCTTGTTCTTCGTGTTCTTTGTGTTCTTGGTGTCTTGGTGGTTAATCTCTGCGTCGTTGCTCAATCGAAGACGATCAGCCCCCGGCCCACTTCGCCACGGTCGAGCGCGGCGTACGCTTCGTTGATCTCTTCGAGTGGGTAGTGGCGCGTCACGAGCGAATCGAGGTCGAGTTTACCCGCCTGCGCCAGCGCGATGTACTTCGGCATGTCCACATGCGTGCGTGCCGAGCCGTAGAAGCAGCCCTTCAGCGTCTTCTCCTGCGCCGCCAGCAGACGGGCATCAATCTGCGCATACTCCCCGTCCGCCGCCATGCCTACGGCGACCGCCGTGCCGCCCGCGCGGATCGCGTCGAACGCGGTGCGTACCGTCTCGCCGCTACCGAGCACCTCGAAGGCATAGTCCGCCCCGCCGCCTGTCAGTCGCCGGATCGCCTGCACCGGATTCTCCTCGCGCGCATCCACCGTATCCGTCGCCCCGAAGCGCTCCGCAAACTCCAACTTGTCCTGGCTAATGTCCACCGCGATGATGCGCGACGCGTTGGCGAACCGCGCCCCCTGAATGACGTTCAGCCCGACACCACCGCAGCCGATTACCGCGACCGTGCTGCCAGGGCGCACCTGCGCCGTGTTCAGTACCGCACCGACGCCCGTCGTCACGGAGCAACCGACGAGCGCCGCCAGTTCGAGCGAGGTCTCCGGGCCAATGGCAACCGCGCTGCTCTCGTGAATCACCGCGTACTCGGCAAACGACGAGGTGGAGGCAAAATGATGAATCGGCTGCCCATCCTTCGAGAGCCGCGTATGCCCGCCGGGCAGCGTCCCCGCCGGACTACGGAAGCCCGTGCAGAGATGGGGATGGCCGGACATGCACTGCTCGCAGTAGCCGCAATTGGGCTTGAACGAGAGAACGACCGGATCTCCCTCCTTAACCCGTGTCACGCCGGGGCCGACGGCCGCGATCCGGCCCGCCGCCTCATGTCCGAGCACCGTCGGGAGTGGCGGCTTCCATTCGCCTCTCAGCACATGGAGGTCACTCCGGCAAACACCACTGGCGGTCATCTTCACCAGTACCTCGTTCGGCCCCGGATCGTCGAGTTGCACCTGCTCGATCACCATCGGCGTGTTGTAGTCGTAGAGAACAGCGGCTTTCATCGTGCGCATTTTTCCCCCGTTCCGAGTCACGCAAACACCAGACAGACGAAGGGTTAGTCCGCTGGGATAGATTGACGCTGGCGCTCTTGCGCCAATCGCGCCAACGCCGCGTCCGCGGCGATCACGTTCCCACTTCCATCAGGCTCATGCCGCACCAGGGTAACCCCCTCGATGCTTTCTTCGCCATCATCCTCGATCAATGTCCGCACCGCCAACAGCGCCTCATCCTCGGAATCGTATGTCGCGATGAGGTTCCGGCTTACTGCATCCCACATCTCATAGAAAGTCTTCATGCTCCTGCTCCTTATCGGAGATCGCGAGTATCCGTCTCACATAGCCGAGTATTTCGTCGGGGTTACCCCATAGCGTGTGATGACCCGGCTGATTCGCGAATGTTCGCTCAATGCGTATGGCCAAGCCCTCCGGGATCACCAACTCGGCCATATGTGTGCCGAGTAGCGGGAAACGGGTCGCTGCCGCGCGTGCCTGTGCGGACGTCTCGAAGACAGATACACCGTCGTACGTGCGAAGCGTTTCCGGTGTCGAGCGCCGCAGTACACGGCCCAGGGCTTGATTCGAGAGGAAATCGCGGCGTGTCGCAGACGGTCCCGTAATGATCCGATAGAACGTCCGCATCACGCTCCGGTATCCTCCCGTTTCCAATGATACATCTTCCGGCAACTCCATCACCGGTTCTCGATCTACCGTCCTCGCTGTCCCCGCCATGCGCGTAGAGCGGCGAGAAGGCGGGCGTTCTCGTCCGCCGTGCGGACGGTGATACGGAGGTGGCCGGGCAACAAGGGATGCGCGGAGAAGTTGCGGACGACCATGCCCCGCGCTTCCAGCCAGTCGTAGACGGATTGCGCGGCGGCGGGGCTTTCCCAGCGCGTCAGCACGAAGTTCGTCACGGAGGGATAGACGTGCGCGCCACACTCCCAGAGCGCATCCGCGAACGGCTCGCGCTGCACGATCACCGACGCGACATTCGCGCGCATCGAAGGGACGTCCCGCAAGGCCGCCGCGCCGACCCGCGCCGTGACGCGGCTGACGCTGTTCGGCGGACGGACGCGATTCATCATGCCGATCACGTCGGGGGCGGCGATGCCACAGGCGAGGCGCATCCCCGCCATGCCGAATGCCTTCGACATCGTGCGGACGACGACGAGGTGCGGATATTTGACGATCAGTGGCACGGCGGACCAGCCGGTGTACTCCGCGTACGCCTCGTCCACGACGACCATGCAGGGCGCATTGGCGATCAGCCGTTCCATCTCGGCGGGGTCGGTCGCGTTGCCGGTCGGGCTGTTCGGGTTGCAGTGCCAGATGATTTTCGCGCCTTCAGCGGCGGCGAGAATGCCGTCAATGTCCGGCGCAAAATCCGGCAGGAGCGGTACACGATGTACCGTCGCGCCCATCTGCTCGGAGACAATCGGGTACATCGAATAGGTCGGTGCGGAGACGATCACGCGATCGCCATTGTCGAGAAACGTCTTCGTCGTGATGTCGAGGATTTCGTCCGCGCCCGCGCCGACAATCAGGTAATCCGTGCCGACGCCGTAGTACGCGCTGAATAACGCTGCCAATTCGGCGTACGAGGTATCGAAATACTCGTTCGGCTGCCCTTCCGCGCGCGCCGCTTCCATCGCCGCATCCCACGACGCGGGCGGGAAGGGCGACGTGTTGAGATCGAAACGGATCACGTCCCGCACGCGCAGACCATGCCGCGCCGCGACCGCCTCGCTGGAGAGTTCCCATGCATACGGATCAATATCACGGACTGATCTGCGTACGAAGTGTTCGAGCATTTCTACCTACCCCCTGCCCCCTCCCTAAAGGGAAGGGGAACTCACGATCACCGGATGTTCCCGCATTATCTCCCCTCCTTTTAGGGAGGGGCCGGGGGTAGGTAATCCTACCGTACCCGCACGTTCCCTGCATAATCCGCGCGTGCGATACTGTGACCAACGGGGTTCGATGCTTCAGGAAAGGATTGCACGATGGTAAAGGCGATAACGGACATGACGCTCCTCGATCTGCTGACCGGTGCGGACGACCATCCGGCCCTCATTGCACCGGAAAAGCCGTCGCTTGCGTATGCCCGGATGCGAGCGAACGTCGTCGTGTTGGCAGCGCAGTTGAATGGCATGGGTTTGGGGCAGGGAGACCGGATCGCGATTGCGATGGGCAATGGCCTGGAGATGGTGCTCGCGTACTGTGGCACGACACTCTGCGGTACCGCCGCGCCCCTCAATCCGAACTACAAGCAGGACGAGTTCGCCTTTTACTTCGCGGACACGCAGGCAAAGGCGCTGATTACGCTGCCCGATACGATCCCGGCGGCGCACGCGGCAGCATCCGACGACATGACGATCATCGAGGCGCTATCGCAACCGGACGGCACGCTATCCCTCAAGGCGGTCAAGAATGCGCGACCCGCGCGCCCCGAAGCGCTCGCCGGGCCGGACGACATCGCGATGATCCTCCACACGAGCGGCACGACGAGCCGCCCGAAGCGCGTGCCGATCCGCCACCGCAACCTCGCGGCATCGGCGCACAACATCGCGCGCACCTACGAATTATCTGCGGAGGATCGCTCGCTCTGCGTGATGCCGCTCTTCCACATCCACGCGCTCGTCGCCTCGATGCTCGCCACGTTCACGTCGGGCGGCACGGTGATCTGCCCGACGGGCGGCTTCAACGCATTGGAGTTCTGGAACATCGTGGACACGTTCAAGCCAACATGGTATTCCGCCGTCCCGACGATGCACCAGGTGTTACTCTCCCGCGCCGACCGCAATGCGGACGTTATCAAGGCGAACCCCTTCCGCTTCATCCGCTCCGGCAGTTCGTCGCTCGCGCCGATTGTTATGGAGCGGATGGAGGCGACTTTTGGCGCGCCCGTGCTGGAAAACTACGGCATGACCGAGGCGACCCATCAGATGACCTCCAATCCCCTACCGCCGAAACAACACAAGGCGGGCACGGTGGGCATCGGCTTCGGCGTTGATGTCGGCATCATGGACGACGACGGGAATTTGCTCCCGCAGGGCGCACTCGGCGAGGTCGTCGTCAAGGGGCCGAACGTCATTGACGGCTATGAGAACAACCCGGAAGCGAACGCGACCGCCTTCGTCAATGGCTGGTTCCGCACCGGCGATCAGGGACGGATGGATGAGGAGGGCTATCTCTCGCTCACCGGGCGGCTGAAGGAACTGATTAACCGGGGCGGCGAGAAGATTTCGCCATTGGAAATTGACGACATCCTGCTGCGGCATGCGGCTGTCGCGGAGGCGCTCGCCTTCGCCGTGCCACACCCGACGCTCGGCGAGGAAGTCCACGCGGCGGTCGTCCTCAAGGGTGACGCGACGGAGCGCGAACTGCGTGCGTACTGCGCTGAACATCTCGCGGAGTACAAGGTGCCGCGCCGCTTCCATGTCCTGGAAGCCCTGCCGCGCGGTGCGACAGGCAAATTGCAACGGATCACGATGGCGAAGGCGCTCAATCTGACGGGCGACCAATGAAGATTGCGATTGTCGGGGCGGGCGCAATTGGCGGCTATCTCGGCGCGAAACTGGCGCTGGCGGGCGAAGACGTGACGTTGATCGCCCGCGGCCCGCATCTCGCCGCCATCCAGCAATACGGCCTAAAACTCATCACGCCCGACGGCACGGAGGCAACCGCGACAGGCGCGCGCGCGATGAGCGATATGGCGAAAGCCGGGCAGCAGGACGTTGTGTTCCTCACACTCAAAACCCACAGTGTACCCGCAGTCGCCCCGGCGATGCGCGCCCTCGACGGCCCGGACACGATGGTCGTGACGATGCAGAACGGCATCCCGTGGTGGTATTTCCGCAAGCACGGCGGGCCATACGAGGGAACGCGCATCGAGACCGTTGACCCCGGCGGCATCGTCGAGGCGAATACGGAAATTGATCGCGTGATCGCCTCCGTCGTCTATCCGGCGGCGGAACTGGCCGCGCCCGGCGTCGTGCGGCACATCGAGGGCGACCGCTTCTCGCTCGGTGAACTGGACGGCGTGAAGACGGAGCGCATTCAGATGCTCGCACAGACATTGATCCGCGCCGGGCTGAAAGCGCCGATCCGCCCGCGCATCCGCGCCGAAATTTGGGTAAAACTCTGGGGCAATCTCGCCTTCAACCCAATCAGCGCCCTCACCCGCGCGACGCTCGTGGACATCTGCCAGTACCCGCCGACGCGCGATCTCGCCCGCACGATGATGACCGAGGCGCAGACCATCGCGGAGAAACTGGAGATCAAATTCCCGATCAGCATCGAGCAGCGCATCGCTGGCGCGGAAGAAGTCGGCGCGCACAAGACCTCGATGCTCCAGGACATCGAAACCGGCCGCCCCACCGAAGTGGATGCCATCGTCGGCTCCGTCGCCGAACTCGGCCGCCTCACCGGCACCCCCACCCCCGCCATTGATGCCATCTACGCGAGCGTCAAGTTATTAGAGAAGACGCTTCGCGCAGATTCGTAGGGGCGATTCACGAATCGCCCTCTGGGGATCATCACTACGCTATCCATCCATACTGCGAGACCACGATGCAGCGAGGCCGGGCGGTTCACGAACCGCCCCTACGAAATTGTACTTGCCCTGATGCCCGCAATGTCCGATACTCGCCGCACGGAAACCGTTGCACTACGTACTGCTACAGACGCATGGGTTCGTCGTTGCGCGCGTCCCGAACGAAGG
This sequence comes from Thermomicrobiales bacterium, assembly GCA_050999735.1. Classification (GTDB taxonomy): domain Bacteria; phylum Chloroflexota; class Chloroflexia; order Thermomicrobiales; family JALYUS01; genus JALYUS01. The sequence goes on from JBPCPB010000256.1 coordinate 19,621, forward strand.
AGGGCATCGTTGTCCACGACATCAGCCACGAAGCGGCCGCTCAAGGTTGGATTGTTCTTCCCGCACGCGCAGGTTGGGCCGGACGGGCGCAAACCGGCGTGGGCGAATATCGTCGCGCTCGCGCAGCGGGCGGAGCAGGCGGGGTTCGACTCGCTCTGGTTCCCGGATCACTTCTTCTATCCGCGCGGCGATCTCGGCCTGAACCCGGACGGCACACCGCGCGGTGAGAAAGAGGCGGCGTCCGGCTTCTGGGATTGCTGGACGCTCATTAGCGCGATCGCGGCGAGCGTGCCGCGCGTCGAACTCGGCACCTTAGTCTCCTGCACCGGCTATCGTAATCCCGGCGTGCTCGCGAAGATCGTGGATACGATCGAGGAAGTGAGCGGCGGGCGGGTGATTCTCGGCATCGGCGGCGGCGACTCCGGCTACGAGCATCATGCCCTCGGCCTCTCGTACGACAACCGGATCGGCCGCTTCGAGGAGGCGATGACGATCATCCATCACTATTTCCACGACGGCGTCGCCAACGTCGCGGGCACGCACTATTCGGCGCATGAATTGGAACGCCGTCCGGCGGGGCCGCGCCCGAATGGCCCGCCCGTGATGATCGGCACGCTCGCCACCGGCCAGCGGATGCTTCGCCTCACCGCGCAGTATGCCGACCTCTGGAACGGCTGGATCATCCGCCACAGCACCGACATCGCCGCCATCCCGCCCCTGCGCGACGCGATTGACGCCGCCTGCACCGCGCAGGGCCGCGACCCCACGACGCTTGGCCGCACGCTGACGGTCGGCGCCTCCGTCCTCGGGCGGACGATGCCGGGGAGCGAGACGATCACCGGCACGCCGGAGCAAATGGCCGACACCTTCCGCGCCTTCGCCCGCGAGGGCATTTCGCATGTCCAGATCTGGCTGACGCCGACCAGCAGCGCGGGCGTCGAAGCCTTCGCGCCCGTCTTGGAACTGCTCGACCAGGGATAATCGGTTTCCATATGATGAAAGGGGTGACACATGACGCGTCCATGCAAGATTGGTGTCTTCCTGCCGATTGTCGAGGGACAGATGGATGGTGCGACGCCGCACTGGTCGGATATTGCGGCGATGGCGCGGCGGGCGGAGGAGATCGGACTTGACTCGGTCTGGATTCCCGATCACCTCATTTTCCGTTTCACCGAGGAGACTGAGACGACGTGGGAATGCATGTCCGTCCTCGCCGCGCTCGCCGCGGCGACGAAGCGGGTAGAGATCGGCACGCTCGTCATTTGCACCGGGTTCCGCAGCCCGGCGCTGCTCGCTTCGATGGCGAACACGATTGACGACATCAGCGGCGGGCGGTTGATCCTCGGCCTCGGCGCGGGCTACCACGAACCGGAATACCGCGCCTTCGGCTTCCCCTACGATCATCGCGCCAGCCGTTTCGAGGAGGCGCTGCACATCATCGCCACGCTCCTGCGCGAGCGGCAGATTGACTACGAGGGCACATACTATTCCGCGCGGGAGTGCGGACTGCGTATCAGCGGCCCGCGCCCGCAAGGCCCGCCGATCATGGTCGGCACGACGGGGGAGCGGATGCTGCGCTTCACCGCTAAATACGCCGATCTGTGGAACCGCTACCTCGTCTTCGACAACAGCAACGCGACCGAAATCCCGCCGCTACGGGCGAAGGTGGATGCGGCGTGCGCTGAGGTGGGGCGCGATCCCGCAACGCTCGGACGGACCGCCTCGGTGCTCGTGGACTTCATCAACCGGCCGGAGACGCCACCCATCCACAATCGCCCGCACGCGAACCCGACGGCAATCACCGGCACGCCGGAGGAGATGGCGGCCCAGTTGCGCGCCTTCGCGGATGAAGGCATTTCGCATATCCAAATCTGGACCTCACCCCGCACCGCCGAAGGCGTCGAACGGCTCGCGCCGGTGTTGGAGGCATTGGATCGGGGATAGCGAGAGGATGGACGAAACTACCAAGCCACCAGGAACACCAGAAAAATGCGAAGCGCAGAGATCGCAGAGGACGCGGAGAACACAGAGAAGAGAAAAATTTAAGAGCATTTCTCTCTCTGTGCTCTCTGCGTCCTCTGTGTCCTCTGTGTTAAGTCTTTCTGCCTCCTTGGCGTCCTTGCGGGCGCCCTCTGGGCAGTATTGGCGGTTCAAGTTCATCCCTATGGGAGATGTATCAAATGAAGAATAGCAAGGTGCGGGTCGCAGTCCTCGGGGCAGGAGCGTGGGCGAAGGGAGCGCACATTCCCGGCTGGCAGCGCGATCCCCGTTGCGAAGTCGTCGTGATCTGCGATGTCCAGAAGGGGTTGGCAGAAGAGTATGCCCGGCACTTCGGCATCCCCGAGGCGACGGACGACTGGCAGGCGGTCGTGGCGCGGCCCGACATTGATGTGATTGATATCGCCACGCCCTCGCACACCCACTGGGAACTGGCGACCGCCGCACTCGACGCGGGCAAGCACGTCCTCTGCGAGAAGCCCGTCGCCTACGACTTCCGCGATACGCTGCGGGCGGCGGAGACGGCCAGAGCAAAGGGACTGAAAACGAAACTCGGCTTCACCTTCCGCTACAGCCCCGGCGTCCGCTATGCGAAGGAGTTGATTGATGCGGGGTTCGTCGGTACGCCCTATATCTTCAATGGCTACGAGCAGAACTCGCAGTGGCTCAATCCGCAAACACCGCTCCGCCAGGTAGACCCGGATGCCGATCAGTCGGTCGTCCAGGTCTCCTCATTGGAGGGATACGGCGCGCCGGTGATTGATCTCAGCCATTGGTGGATCGGCGCGGACTACGCGCAGGTCGTCGGCACGATGCGCAACTTCGTGCCGGAGCGGATGGTACGGCAGACGGGCCGGATGATGCGGATGAACATTGACGATGGCGACATCTACATGGCGGAGTACACGAACGGCGCGCTTGCCTCGATCCAGACGAGCTACGTGACGGTCGGCAACTATCCCGGCATCGAGGCGCGCATCTATGGGGAGAAGGGTGCGATCATTTGCCGCCTGATCGAGGAGTTCGGCAAGGCGGAGACAATCAAAATCGCCACGCCGGACGCGGTGGAGTTCGTGGAGCACGAGATTCCGGTGCGCTTCTACCCGCGTGGCGGGAGCAATACCGAATCGTGGCGCTCGCTCTTCTACGCGAACCTGATCGCCAGTTTCCTCGACGAGATCATAGACGACGTGCCGACGCAGGGCGACTTCACCGACGGCGCGTGGGTACAAGAAGCGATCAACGCCGTCGAGGTCTCCTGCCGTGAGCGGCGGTGGGTGGCGTTGCCACTGGAACGCTAGCGCTCAATCCCAAAGGGACGGAGAGCGACAAACCGCAGGGGATTCCTGTTGCGGCGTCTACAACTGCGTGATAAAGTTGTCCATGTTGTCTAACACAGGTAGTATCGTTTCGTGGCACGGCAAGAGATGTTGTGATGATCTTGACGCTCGACTCGACCGAAGCGAAGCAGCGATTCGGCGCGGTCCATGACGAGGTGCAGCGGCGGCACATCGTGGCAGTGCAGCACTACCAGAAGACGTGGGGCATGGTGATGGCGCCCTCACTCATCGCGCAGGCGTTCCGGGAAGCGCTGCCGCCCGATCCCCTCCATGTGCAATACCAGCCGCTCGACGCGGAGGATGGGGGCGGCATGGCTCTTTGGCAGCCGACGCTCGGTATACATGCACAGGGGGAAACGGTGGAGGAGGCGCGACGGGAGATGGTCTCCGCCGCGCTCGACTACGCCGATCACTACCTCGACCGCCTCGACTACTATCTGCACACGGAGCGGGCGGCGCATCTGCCGTACGTGCTGATGATCGTCACGGCAGCGCAGGCGGGCGAGGATGGCGTGTATCACCTTCTCTTCTCCGCAGTGTCGGACTGATGCCTCGCATCCCGACGTGGCGCGAAGTCGCCGACTTCTGCCGACGCAACGGCTATGAAAAAATTGAGGATGTGCCGACGCAGGGCAACTTCACCGACGGGGCGTGGATACAGGAGGCGATCAACGCCATCGAATTATCCTTCCACAGCCCTTTTTCGAAACGATCATCGCGCCTTTTCACATTCAGCCTCGCTGGGAAGCGTTTCCGTCTCGTGCGTGAAGATAGGCAATGCTCCGCGTAATGCGATCATCGGGATCATCGCCGCCACCGAACTCGAAGATTAAGAGAAGGCGCGGCGGCAGGCGGTCGAGTGCATCGAGGATGGCGGGCAGAGGCAATGACGCGCCGCCGAGATAGGTCGTGCCATGCGCCGGGTCATCGTCCGCGTCTTTCAGGTGCGCGGAAACCGCACGGCTGCCAATGGCGCGAATAGCGGCGGGTACATCCTGGTTGTGCCGGGGATAATTGCCGATGTCTATATTCGTCATCAATGTCGGGATGTGCGCCAAGCCGCGTTCGATCTCATCGAGTGTGCCGCCCGGCGTGCCGACGAAGTTTTCCAACGCAAGCGTGATGCCCTCCGCCTCCGCATAGCGGGCAATCGTGTGGCCGACCTCCCATCCGGCGGTATCCTCGTCAGCGGGAACGGGGCCGGGGAAGACGCGCAAGATTGGCGAGCCGAGCGCGCGGGCATCATCTATATCCTGCCGGAATGATGCCGGGTCGGTGTCGAAGAGCCTACCCATCGTCGCATAGATGACGAGGAGGCCGTGGTGTGCCGCACGGTCGCGCGCGGCGGGCAACTCGCGTGCCTTCTCCTTCCAAAATTGCGGCCGCAGTTCGACGCCGTCCGCACCGAGCCGGTGCGCCGCGTCGAACAGATCGGTGATACGCATGGCGCCCGCCGTGATCTGCTCCTGAGACTGGATGACGGAAATGAGGACCGGTCGTTCTGCCATCACGATAATCTCCTTGATAGATGCGTCACGCGTCATGACACTCCACTTTCTGGTGGTGGCGGGGTTTAGCCTGCCCCTCGCTGTGGCAGGCTAAA
>JBPCPB010000289.1:0-5534 GCA_050999735.1 Thermomicrobiales bacterium
TGGAGGGCCTGCGCGGCGGTTTTGGCGTCCTCATCGAACATCTCGTAGAAGTCGCCCATGCGGAACCAGAGAATCGCGTCGGGGTGCTGCGCCTTGATGTCGAGATATTGCCGCCGCGCCGGTGTCACCATGCCCCTGTCCCCCGTCTGCCCCGCTATGGTAGGACGAAGTATACCATCGTCGGACAAAGGGTGTTCTTGTTTTCGAGGTAGACCGTGTATTGCCTCTGAACGCGGTGAAAAGGTAGGAGTATGGATACTGGTGGAGTAGCCGGATGAGACGGATGAATGCGCGTGCGAGTGCTGAATTACACTGGCGAACAGTTGCAGGTGATGGCACGGACGATCCAGGTGAGAATCGGCGCGCCGATAAAGGCGACGAGAATTGACCGCCAGAAACCCGTCCCGTGGACGAAGAAGCCGACAATAATGCCGCCGACGAATGAGCCAATCAGGCCGACGATGATGTCTGAGACGATACTGCCGCTGCCGGAACCAACGGTCACATGCGCCAACCAACCAGCGATCAAACCAACGACAATCCAGAGGAGGATTCCCCACCACCAATTCGTGCCGGATAACGCAGCAAACGTCACCACTACTGAAACCTCCTTCACATGTGCCTGCCTCGTGGCGAAGCCCTGTAGTGTACGAACGCGCGTATGTTATGCCACGATGCTGGCAGATCCTCCGGAGCAACCGACAGGTGATCTCCGGCATACGGCACGAGAAAATGGCACTCCCGAAGGAGTGCCACATATTCTCGCTGTTTCTACGGCGATCTCTGTCAGGATTAGACGGGTGAACGGCTACCCATGATTGCGCGGACGATCCAGGTGAGGATCAGCGCGCCGATGAAGGCAACGACGATCGAGAGAACAATCCCCGTCGTCCCATTGAAGAACAAGCCGAGGATGATACCGCCGATGAAGGCGCCAATCAGGCCAACGATCAGGTCGGAGATGATGTTCCCGCCACCCGAACCCGCCACCATGTGCGCGAGCCAGCCAGCGATGAGGCCGACAATAATCCAGCCAATCAAACCAAGACCGAAGTTAATCTTTGCCAGTTCCACCAGTACCATGTGCGAAACCTCCTACCGGATAGGAACGAACCGACTCTCCGGTCTTTTGCTATGCAACCCCCGTGCCACGACATCATGACGGCTCGTTCCGTAAACGGTGGATAGTAGACAGAGCGCGAAGATCGAGAGCCGAAGCGAACCTGACGCTTCCGGCTCCTGGTTTCTTTCTGTCTACCGTCTATTGCCCACTATCTACTTTCCGATGCTACACTCCGACGCGTGCAGTGCGCCGTTGCGCGGATGGCGCCGTGGAGAGGAGTATGCGTGCATCAACCAGTCATTCAGGTGCTGCTCTGGGCCATCGTCGGCGTTGGTGTTGGGACGTACGGCACGTTGGTCGGAGCGGGTGGTGGTTTTATCATAGTGCCGATTTTCCTGCTCTTCATCTCCGGCATCAAGCCCTCTGAGGCGGCGGGAACCTCGCTTGCGGTCGTCTTTTTCAACGCCCTTTCCGGCACGGCATCATACATCCGGCAGGGGCGGGTAGATTTCTGGACGGGAACACGATTTGCGCTGGCGACGGTGCCCGGCGCGATTGTCGGCGCATACCTCTCCAATCTCTTCTCCAATCGGCCTTTCTACATCGTCTTCGGCCTCTTTCTCATCGCCATCGCGATCTTCCTCAATGTCCGCCCCGATCCACGCAAAGCGGAAGTTGAACCGCTCAAACCCGGTGAGATACGGAACCTGCCGCGCGGCTGGGTTGCCCGGACGATCACCGACCGGAGTGGGGAAACCTATTCGTACGCGTTCAACATGTGGGGTGGCATCGCGCTCTCGTTCGTCGTCGGGTTCCTGAGCAGTATCCTCGGCATTGGCGGCGGCATCATCCATGTGCCCGCGCTCGTCTTCCTCTTCGGCTTCCCCGCGCACATCTCCACGGCGACGTCGCACTACATTCTGGTAATTTCCGCTCTTGTCGGCTCGATTTCACATCTCGTGCAGGGCGACATTCGCTGGATCCCGATGATTGGCCTCTCGATTGGCGTCATTCCGGGCGCGCAGATTGGCGCGCAACTCTCGCGCCGCTTGCATGGGAAGTGGATCATCCGGGGCCTCGCCTTCGCGCTCGCCGTCGTCGGGGTGCGGCTGTTGCTCAAGACGTGAAGATAGCCCTTACCCCCTGATCTCCTTCCTAATGGGGAAGCGGACGCACGTTGCTTTCTTATTCGCGATGCGTTACCGGCGGGATGCCGGGAACGTAGAAGAGAGCGGGTAGTCTGCGGTATCCTTGTCGTGGTGATCCTGCTGGTTGGCCCGGCGTGAGTGGCGCTTGGCTACCCGTGGCCCACAGAAGCGTTCGGCGCGTATCTGCTCGTCGGCGCGCTTCTCATCGTGCTTGCGCGTCGGCGTCGCGGTCTCGCGTCGCTGTCCGGCGCTTCGGAGGCATCAGAATGCTCGGAACGATCATTATTTTAGTTGCGGCGCTGCTCGTCGTCTCGTTCGTCCTCTGGTTGATCCTCGGCGCGATCTATCGGTTCGCCCGACGGCAGGCAATTGCTGCCGGGGAACGCGTGCAGGAGTTGGCGCGACAGGCGACGACCCGGCCGGATCCGCCATCCGGGCCGGAATCGCTCGGCGATGCCGCCGCGAACGCGACCCCGTTCAATCCCGCTGTCTGGCTGCCCGTCCCTCCTGGCGCGACGCTCCTGCGGGTGGACAATGTGCCGATCGCGCAGGCGGGCAACCCCGCGCCGATGCTCAAGACACGCGGGATCACCGGCACCGCGCTCTGGTATCGCGCGCCGACGACCTATGGCGCGGTCGCCGACTGGTATGCGACGCATCTGCCGGAGGATGGCTGGCAGGAGGAGGAGGGCCACGGCGTGATGCGCGTCTTCCAGCGGGCGAGTACCCTGCTCTGGGTTTCCGACGCGACGAACCCCGATGTCTGGCGGCGGCTGACGCAACCGAACGCCGATCCACCACGCCGCGCCGCTCGGGAGAATGCGCAGGATGCGACCTTCACCGTCCTCACCTACCGCACCGATGGCTCTGCCCCGCCGACCTTTGGCCGCTGGCCCTTCGGTGGCATGGGCCGCTTCGGTGATGGGCCGCGGATTTGACCTAACCCCCGACCCCTTCCCTAAAAGGAAGGCGAGTGAGCCTCCGAAACATTCGGACGCTATGGGTGAGGCTATGGTAGTGAGGTGGATCTGAACCCCCTCCTTTTAGGGAGGGGGCAGGGGGTAGGTATGCTACAATGCCCGAAACGCGGGGATGGTTGAGAAGAGGGCGTTCATTTCGTCTTTATTCCTGCGTATCTCTGGTATACAATCGGTTTTGCGAAGGATTCGTCGTTGTTGTTGGTAGCGGGAGGGAACAGACATGGCCGAACTGACCGGGGGACAGGCGCTCGTCCAATCGTTGAAACGCGAGGGCGTGAAGGTGATCTTCGCGCTGCCCGGCGTGCAGCTGGACTGGGCCTTTGACGCGCTCTACGCGGAAAAAGAGAATATCCGCATCGTTCATACGCGCCACGAGCAGGCGACCGCCTACATGGCGGACGGCTACGCCCGTACGACGGGCGAGGTCGGCGTCTGCCTCGTCGTGCCGGGGCCGGGGCTGCTAAACGCGACGGCGGCGCTCTCGACCGCCTATGCCTGCTCCGCGCCGGTGCTCTGCCTTTCCGGGCAGATCCAGTCGGACCTGATTGGCGTCGGTCGCGGCATGCTGCACGAGATTCCCTATCAGCAGGAGATGCTGAAGTCGGTCACGAAGTGGTCGGCGTGCGGCATGACGCCGGAGGAAATCCCTGGCCTCGTGCGCGAGGCGTTCCAGCAGATGCGCACGGGCCGCCCGCGCCCGGTCGAGATTGAAGTGCCGCCAGACATCCTTGCGAAGCCCGGTGAGGTCGAACTCTTCGCGCCGGAAAAAGTAGACCGCGAGCGGCCCGCCGGGAACGCGGACGCGATTTCCCGCGCGGCGAAGTTGCTCGGCGAGGCGGAGAATCCGCTGATCGTCTCGGGCGGCGGTGTCCTCTCCAGCGGCGCGTGGAACGAACTGCGCAACGTCGCGGAGATGCTGCAAGCGCCGGTCGTCATGTCCCGCAACGGGCGCGGCGCGCTCTCGGATCGCGAATACCTCGCGCAGACGTCGCTCGGTGGCCGCGAACTGCTGCCCGACGCCGATGTCATCCTCGCCGTCGGCACGCGCTTCGTCGAGCCTGCGACGCAGTGGGGCCTCGCGCCGGAGCAGGTCGTCATCCATATGGACATTGACGACGAAGAAGTCGGCCGCAACATGGAGCCGGCGGTTCGCATCATCGCGGACGCCAAGGCGGGTCTTGCCGCGCTCGCCGCGCAGATCGGCACACACAACACGAAGCGCCCCTCGCGCGAGAAGGAACTGAATGACCTGAAGGCGGGGTTGGAGAAGAAGATGGCGGAAGTGCAGCCGCAGGCGGATTATGCGAAGGCGCTGCGGGCCGCGATGCCGGACGATGCGATCCTCATTAATGAGAGCACGCAGGTCGGCTACTTCTCGAACTTCGGCTTCCCCGTCTATTACCCGCGCACCTTCATTACTTCCGGCTATCAGGGGACGCTCGGCTACGGCTACGCGACCGCACTCGGCGCGCAGGTCGGCAACCCGGACAAGAAAGTTGTTTCGATCAATGGTGACGGCGGCTTCATGTACAATGTGCAAGAACTCTCAACGCAGGTGAAGCACAATATCCCGCTGGTGACCGTCGTTTTTAACGACAACGCCTTCGGCAATGTCAAGCGCATCCAGCAGCAGACCTTCGACGGCCGCACGATCGCCTCCGATCTGCATAACCCCGATTTCGTCAAACTGGCGGAGTCGTTCGGGATGGCGGGCTTGCGCGCGAACAGCCCGCAGGAATTGGAGGCGACGCTCGGCAAGGCGCTGGCGATGAACGCGCCGGTGCTGATCGAAGCGCCGGTCGCGCAGATGCCCAGCCCGTGGTCACTGATGTGGGGCCGCCCGCAGCCACCCTCCGTGATCGGACCACGGCGATAGGAAGCCTCACCCCCAAGCCCCCGCTCCATTGCTGACAAGCAATGGAGCGGGGGCTTTTCACTCGGATCGCGGCGCATCGCCATAGCGAGAATGCAGACACTCTCTGACCCGCTCGGGTTGCTATTGCGCTTTCTTGAAGTTGAGTGCGGCGGAGTTGATGCAGAATCGCTGCCCGGTCGTATCGCGCGGCCCGTCATCGAAGACGTGGCCGAGATGCCCGCTACAGGTGGCGCAGAGGACCTCAGTCCGTCGCATGCCGAAGGTCTTGTCTTCGTGGAAGACGACATTGCCTTCGACCGACCGGTCGAAACTCGGCCAGCCGCAATCGCTGTCGAACTTCGTGTCCGACGAGAAGAGCGGCGTGCCACAGGCGGCACAGGTATACATACCGCTGTCGTGATTGAGATAGAACTTCCCGGTGAACGGTCGTTCGGTCCCTTTCTGACGCAGCACATGATATTGCTCGG
>JBPCPB010000297.1:0-8710 GCA_050999735.1 Thermomicrobiales bacterium
TCCCCCCTTGACAGGGGGAGGGGCAGTGCTCGGGGGGGCCCCCTCCCCCACCCCCCCCTACGCAAGATATCACGTCATGGCTATCGCGAAAAAGTATCATCCTATATTTCGCGCGCGGCGATGTCGCGCCGGTAGGTGGCGCCGTCGAAGTGAATGCGTGCGGCGTTCGCGTAGGCGCGGGCGCGGGCCGCGCGGAGGGTTGAGGCAACTGCCGCGACGGTCAGAACGCGCCCGCCGCTCGTCACGACGTGTCGGTCTTCGCTCTTTTTCGTCCCGGCATGGAAGATCAGCGCGTCGGTATCGAGGGCGTCAAGGCCAGCGATCGGCAGGCCGGTCAGGTACGTGCCGGGATAGCCACCCGACGCGAGGACGACGCCGACGCACGCGCCGGGATGCCACCGAACCGTGCCCACAACGCCCGCTAGTTGCCCGGCCGCCGTCGCCGCACAGAGCGCGAGCAGATCAGCATCGAGCAATGGCAGGATGACTTGCGTTTCGGGGTCGCCGAAGCGGCAGTTGTACTCGATCACCTTCGGGCCGTCCGCCGTGAGAATCAGCCCCGCGTAGAGGATGCCGCGATAGACGATGCCCTGATCTGCAAGGGCGCGGGCCGTTGGCCGGAGGATGCTGTCCGTAATGCGGGCGAGCATCGTGGTGTCCACGAGCGTCGTCGGCGCGTAGGCGCCCATACCGCCGGTGTTTGGGCCACTGTCGCCCTCGCCGATCCGTTTGTGATCGCGGGTGGGGAGGAGCGGCACGACCGTCTCGCCGTCCACGAGCGCCAGGACAGAGACTTCATCGCCGGTCAGGTATTCTTCGATCAACACCGTCTGGCCCGCCGCGCCGAATGCGCCGCCTTGTAGCGACGCGCGGACGGCGGATTCGGCGTCACCGCGCGTCGTGCAGATCGTCACGCCCTTGCCGGCCGCGAGGCCATCCGCTTTGATGACGACGGGATACGAAACCTCTTCGAGTGCGGGCAGCGCGTGTTGGATGTCGGAAAATGTTTCCGCGCGCGCGGTCGGGACACCGGCGTGACGCAAGAGGTCTTTCGTCCACGCCTTGCTGCTCTCGATCCGCCCGCCGTCCCGGTTTGGCCCGAAGGAGGGGATGTCGCGCGCGCGTAGCGCGTCCGCGAGGCCAAGCGCCAATGGCTCCTCCGGCCCGACGACCACGAGATCAATCCGCTCGGTCACCGCCAGCGCGACGATGCCGTCAATGTCCGTCGCCGGGATGGCGATGTTTCGGCACCCATCTGCCGTACCCGCATTACCGGGCGCGGCGATCAGTTCCGCGCAGTTGGGGGATTGGGCGATCTTCCACGCGAGCGCGTGCTCCCGCGCACCGTTCCCAACGATCAGGACGCGGCTCGTCATGCAATCCTCACTCCCACTCAATCGTCGCGGGGGGTTTGGAGGTAATGTCGTACGTCACGCGGTTGACGCCGGGCACTTCGTTGACGATCCGATTGCTCATCCGGGCGAGGACATCGTACGGGATGCGCGCCCAGTCAGCGGTCATGGCGTCCTCGCTCGTCACGGCGCGGATGGCGATTGCCTCGGCGTAGGTGCGTCCATCGCCCATCACGCCGGTACTCTCGACGGGTAAAAGCACGGCGAAATACTGCCAGATTTCGCGATCCAAGCCCGCCGTCTCGATCTCGGCACGCACGATGACATCCGCCAGACGCAGCGTTTCCAGCCGCTGATCGGTGATCGCGCCGAGGCAGCGGATCGCGAGGCCGGGGCCGGGGAAGGGCTGGCGGGAGATGATCGCTTTCGGCAGGCCGAGCGCGCGACCGGCGGCCCGCACCTCGTCTTTGAACAGGCGACGCAGCGGTTCGACGAGCGTAAATTGCAAGTCCTTCGGCAGGCCACCGACATTATGATGCGTCTTGATCTTCATCGCCGCTTTGGTGTCCGTCGTCGTGCTCTCGATCACATCCGGGTAGAGCGTCCCCTGGGCGAGGAACTGAAACGGGCCATGCGTCTTCGCCTCCACCTCGAAGACGCGGATGAAGGTCTCGCCGATGATCGCCCGCTTCTTTTCCGGGTCGGTTACGCCGCTCAGTTTTTCGAGGAAGCAGTCGGCGGCGTCCACATGGACGAGGGGAATCTGGAAGGCGTCGCGGAAGGTGCGGACGACCTGCTCCGCCTCGCCCGCGCGCAGCAGGCCATTGTCCACAAAGACACACGTCAGCCGCTCGCCAATCGCCCGGTGGACGAGCACCGCCGCGACGGACGAATCCACGCCGCCGGAGAGCGCGCAGAGCACCCGCCCGTCTTCACCGACCGTCGCACGAATGTCCACTGTCGCTTGATCCACGAAGTTCGCGCTCGTCCAGTTGCCGGTGCAGCCGCAAATGTCATACAGGAAATTCCGCAGCAGGGGCGTCCCTTCGCGCGTGTGCATCACTTCGGGGTGGAAGAGCACGGAAGAGATGCGCCCATTCGTCGCGGCCGCGACGGGCGCGGTTGGCGATGAGGCGAGCACCTGCCAGCCAGGGGGCGGCGCGGCAATCGAGTCGCCGTGGCTCATCCAGACATCGAGATGGCGCGGCAGACCGGTGAAAAGACGGCCATCGGCGGCGACATCCACGGAAGCAGGGCCGTACTCCGGGTGGCCTTCCCGCCGTACATCGCCGCCAAGGGCATGGAAGAGCGCCTGCATCCCGTAGCAGATGCCGAGGATCGGCACATCGTGTGTCAGCAACCAGTCCGGCAATTGCGGTGCGCCCGGCTCGTAGACGCTTTTCGGCCCACCGGAGAGGATAATGCCCTTTGGATTAAGCGCGGCAACCCGTTCCCACGGCGCATCATGCGGGACGAGTTCGCTGTAGACATGCAGTTCCCGCACGCGGCGGACGATCAACTGCGCCGTCTGCGAGCCGAAATCCACGACGACGACGCAGTCGACAGTCGGCAGTCGCCAGTCGCTAGGATTGAGGGCTGAGTCATCTACCGACTGCTGACTGCCGACTGCCGACTGTCGCACGCTCATTGCTCGTTGCTCACTGCTCATTGCTCTCCTTGCCGAGATAGACGTAGCGGGTGTCGTATTGCCAATCGTGGATCGCCGCGATGTCCGCGTCGAGGCGGGGGGCGAGCGGATCAAGGAATTTCGCGAGGTGGATGTCTACCACGTCACGGTCATCGAGACCGAGCGCGCCGCAGAGGCTGTCGAGCGCGATCTTCAGGCCGCCATCGAGATCGCGGCGGCGGGGCGACAAGAAATGGAAGCCAAAGTCTATGCCAAGCGGGATGCCCCGCATCGCTTCCAATTCTTCGAGCAGCGCCGCGTCGTGCGAGACCGCATTCTCGACCGCCGCCATCACCTGCTTCTTGAACGCCGACGCCTCCTTCGAGAGAACGCGCTTGTGGCCGACGGTCACATACTGGTTGTTCACGCCGGGTGGCAGGGGAAGGATCAGACGCACCGGAGCCTCCCACGGATACGGCGATGCGTCCGTACACACCGCGTGGGTGTAGGATAGCGGTGTATCGGTATACGCGTCAATGCGCGGGGAGGAAGCCAAGTGAACTGCGGAGGAGGGGATAAGCGCAGAGGACACAGAGGACACAGAGGACGCAGAGAAAAGAAATTAAGAATCCCTCTCTGTGTGCTCTGTGTCCTCTGTGTCCTCTGCGCTATCCCCCTTCTTGGCGTCCTTTGCGTCTCTACGGTTCAATCGGTTTCTGTTTTTGCCTCACTCGGAGGTGCGATGTGACGTTACGCGATCAGTATGAGGAACGAATAGCGGCGTGGCGGCAGGCGCGGAGCCGGATGCTGTCGGATCGGCTGACGCAGTCGCGCAAGCAGGCGCAGATGCATGAGGCGGATGTCGAGCAGGACGACAATGTGGCCGAATATTTCGCCGACCGCACGGCGGAGATGGCGCGTCGCGTCGCGGCGGACGAAGCCCGGATGATGGCGCTTGCGGCGGACGCGGAGGAGGTGCGGATCGCGATGGTGACGGAACAACTCGACACAACGATTGCCGCGTACAATGACGCACTCCGCGCGATGGCGGAGCAACTCGCGGCGTTGGATACACAGATCGCGCAGGTCGCCTCACTCAGTCAACGCGCCGAGGAATTGGCGACGACCCTCCCCGCGTCAGCGGCCCGACAGCATCAGATAGCGGACGCCATGACCGTGCGGACTGCGGAAATTGGCGAGCAGTTGCAGGCGCTTCAGGAGACGGTTTCGGAATCCGTGCCGTCACCGCGCTCATGACGCGTCTTCTTTATCCTTGTGGGTGGCGCGGCACAGACTGGCCCTTTTCGAGGACGATGCGATCGGTCAGGCCACCTTCGCGGCCGATCTCTTCCTCATGTCCGCTCTCAAGATGGACGGCGGTCGTGCCCTCTTTACGGTGCGCGTCGCCCGCTTCGTCGTCGGTCAGTTCTTCCGTGACGGCGCCCTGCCCCGCCGCGATTGTCGCGTCGCGTTGCTCCTGGTCGTTGTTTCGGCGATCCATCGAATACTCCTTCGCTCAGATTTTCGCAGCGCGCGTGCGTTGCCGTTGCTGTAGCAACGCAACCGCGATGCCACTGGCGCCATCGTTTACCTACCCCCTGCCCCCTCCCTAAAAGGAGGGGGTTCAGACCAATTTCACTACCATGGCGTTCTTCGTAACGCTTCGGTCTCGCTGAGGCTCATTCCCCTTCCTTTTAGAAGGGGTCAGGGGTTAGGCAAAATCGCGCCACGAGAATTGCGGACGCCAGCCGAGCATCCGTTTCGCCTTGCTGTTATCTACGCCGGACTGGGTGCTGATGAGGGATTTTGCCCGCTCGCCAAGCGCTTCGGAGATTTGCGGGGCGAGTTCGGCGATAGGCCGTTCGGCGAGGGCGTCGTCCGCGACGATATAGAAGGATTCATGCAGTGTCACATGTGTTTCGAGCGCCTTGCGGTAGGCGACGGCGAGATCGCGCACGTCAATGTATGCCCAGAGGCCGGAGGCGAATGAGAGCGGCTGCTCATGGACGCGTTTGACAACATTGGGCCACCAGCCATCGAAGACGACGTAGGGCGGGCGGATGGAGATCACCTCGGTGCCGCAGCGGTTGCGGATCATCGCCGCCGCTTGCTCGCCGACAAACTTGGAGAGCGCGTACGGGTCCTGCGCCTGATGCGGATGGAGCTCGTCCACCGGCAGGTACGCGGGCCACCATTCATGGGTGCGAAAGTCCATGCCGAGCCAGTTAATGCTGCTCGTCTCGATCAGTTTCGGGATGCCGAGCGTCCCGACCATCTCCACGACGTTGTAGACACTTAACACATTCGTCGCGTAGACGACCTCCGGCGCGTTCTTCGTTGGATCTGGTATTGCCGCAAGGTGAATCATCGCGTCCGGCTTCCTGCCTCGGAAGGCGAGTACGCCGGCTGCATCGGCGGGTTGCGTCATATCCGCCTGCACGTACTGGACGCCTGCCGGAAGATCTGCCGGGGCGCGGGCTATATCTGTTGCGACGACTTCATAGCCGTGTGTAGCGAGTTCCTTGACGACCTGTTGCCCAATCCGCCCACTGGAGCCAGTGACAACGACGCGCATGTGCGCTCCTTTCAGTCGCGAGTAGCCAGTAGTCAGTAGTCAGTAGTCAGTAGACAGAAAAAACGTGCGCAGCGCCTCCGAACCCAACTGACTACCGGCTACTGACTACTGGCTACTATCATAGTCATGCCACGAGCGCTGCGGCTTCCAACCGAGCAGGCGCTTCGCTTTCGCGTTGGAAATGTCCGCCTCGTGGCCGCGCACGCCGATGTCGAGCGGCCCGGCATCGCGGTATGCCTGTTGGATACTCGTCTCAATCGGCTCGTCGGTGAAGGCGTCGTCGTTGACGATGTAGAGGGCTTCGCAGCCGAGGTTCTCCTGCTCGATACTCAGGCGATAGGCCTCCGCGAGGTCTTCGGCGTCGGAGTAGGACCACGACAGCCACGTTGCCGGTCTGCCAGCACGGAGTTGGCTGATGCGCAGCGGATATTCGTTCGGCGCAATGACGAGCGCGGGGCGGATCGAGATCGCCTGCGCGCCGGTGCGGGCATGGAGCATCTGCGCGGTCGCTTCGCCCGCGATCTTGGAGAGGCCGTAGGCGTTAACGACCCAGTTCGGTGTCGTCTCATCCATCGGCCAGCGGGGCGGCGCGATCGTCCCGCCAGAGCGCATGTATTGATGGACATTGACGCTGCTCGTCTCGACGAATTTGCGGATGCCGAGTTGCGTGCACGCCTCCGCGACGTTATAGACCGAGAGGGCGTTAATCCGCCAGACTTCGGTCGGTAGTGATGACGCGATGGGCCAGACATTCGGCAGCGCGGCGAGGTGAATTACCGCGTCCGCGACTGTGCCGCGCCACGTCAGCGCGCCGACAACCTGCCCCATATCCGTCGTGTCTACCTGCACGAATCCCGCGCCCGGCACGGGATCGCGGGGTGGGCGGCGCGTCACATTGATAACCGTGTGCCCCGCCGCTATCAGATTGCGGACGACGAATCCGCCAACAATCCCGCTGCCTCCAGTGACGACGATGCGCATGTGCGCTCCTTTCAGTCGAAAGTAACAAGTTGAAAGGAGGAGGGACGACGGCGCATATGCGTCCTTCTTGTTACTTTCGACTTGTTACTCGTTACTCGTTACTTCACGAGATCGCGCCAGTAATATTGCTGTTTGAAGCCGAGGAGACGTTTGGCTTTGGCGTTCGTGACGCCTGCATCGTCGCCGGTCATATGCGCGGCTTTGTTACCGGCCTGTGCGAAGTACTGCGGCACGAGTTCGGCGAGGGGGCGCTCGGCCCAGGCGTCTTCGGCGGTGCCGTAGATCACGTCGTCCTGCAAATCCGTCTGTTCGAGGGCGAGGCGGAAGAGCGTCGCGAGATCGCGCGCGTCTACGTAGGTCCAAAGGAAGCCGCCGGCAACGAGCGGGTTGGCGCGGTTGGCGGCGCAGCGTTGTTGATACTGATCGGGCAGAATGACGGCAGGTGGGCGGATAATGATCGTCCGCATGCCGCTGCGGCGGTGGAAGCCGTGCAGAATCTCTTCAGACGCGACTTTCGAGAGGGCGTACGGGTCCTGCGCGAGGGTGCGATGCTCCTCATCCACTGGGAAGTAGTCGGGCGTGACGTCGCGATAGCGGAAATCAAGGCCGAGATGATTGATGCTCGATGCGTAGATGACGCTGCCGATGCCCAGCGCGAAGCACGCCTCGCAGACGTTATACGTCCCCTCGGTATTCTCGTTGAAGACGACGTGCGCCGGGTTGCGCATCGGGTTCGGGATCGCCGCGATATGCATCACGGCATCCGCCCCCGCGAAGGCGCTGACCAGTTCGCCCATGTCGGACGTGTTCGCCTGCACGAACGTGACGCCCGGTTGCGGTTCCCGCGGCGCGGAGCGAGTCGCGTTGACCACTTCATACTCGTGCCGCGCGAGGTCCAGACAGACGAGATGGCCAATCCTGCCACTCCCGCCGGTGACGACGACTTTCACGATTGCGCGCTCCTTTCGGGGAGTAGCCAGTAACCAGCAGTCAGTAATCAGTAGACGTTTGCTATGCGCGTGTCCTCTCCATTCTCAACCGATTGCTGGCTGCTGTCTACTGATTCCTGCCTACTGCCGATGCTATACTCATCATGACATGACGCGACCGAGCGGCGCGCGAATCATCTGTCGTTTCTAACTACTGACTACCGGCTACTGACGGAGGGCGTTCACCATTTCACAGCGAACACATATGCGCGGCGCGGGCGCGAAGCGGAAACCGTCGCTCAGGCAGATGGAACCGGAAGTCGCGCAGGCGGCCGCCGCACTCAATATGCAATTCGCGCGGTGGGATTTGCTGCGCGAGGCGCTGATTCACCGCTCCTATCTCAATGAGGACGCAAGCGCGACCGAATCGAACGAGCGACTCGAATTTCTCGGTGATGCCGCACTCGGCTTCATCGTCGCGCGGTATCTTTTCGATCGCTTCAAGGATGCACCGGAGGGCCAGTTGACGCGCCGCCGTATGGCGCTCGTCAGCAATCAAACGCTCGCGCGGTGGGCGCGGCGGATCGGGATTGATCGCATGCTGCTCATTTCCAAGGGTGAGCGCGGCATTGAACTGCCGGATCGTGTGCTCGGCGGCGCGTTCGAGGCGCTCCTCGCGGCGATTCTGCTCGACCGGGGAAGCGCGGCGGTCGAGGCCTTTCTCGTGCCGATCCTCGATGCGGAGGCGGATGAACTGGTCGCGCGGACGATGGCCGGAAACTTCAAGGGACGGCTACAGGAGATCGCGCAGGAGCGGGAACGCATCACGCCGACGTACCAGACGCTCGACACGCCAGGAGCGGATCACGAGCGGCGCTTTACCGTCGCGGTGATGCTCGATGATCGCGTGCTGGCGACCGGGCAGGGCAAGAGCAAGCAAATCGCCGAGCAGGCAGCAGCGGAAGCGGGTCTCAGCGCATATATCGCACAGGAGCGCGCCGCCGCGAACGAAGGCGATGGCGAAGCGACTGGTAGCGTAGGCTGCAGCCTGCGTCCCGATGCGTAGTGCAGGCTTTCCAGCCTGTGCCTGATCGCAGGATGAAGCCTCTCGTGGTTTGACACAGAGCATTTGCAGGTATTGGTGGAGCAGGACTTCTTCTTCAACCCCCAGACGGCAAGGCAAACCCTGCTCCACCCACCAAAAATAGAGCACCCTTGCCACCTGCCGGGGACTACCGGGGATTAC
>JBPCPB010000360.1:0-9734 GCA_050999735.1 Thermomicrobiales bacterium
GGGGAGGGGGGTATATCGGCAGCGTCACAACGGAAGTGTTGCTGCACGCAGGGCACGAGGTGATCGCGCTCGACAACCTCGAACTCGGCCATCGCGACGCCGTTCACGAAGACGCGACGTTCGTGCATGCGGACCTCCGTGATCGTGACGCAGTCATGCAGGCGTTCGCGGCGCATCGCCCCGATGCCGTCCTCCATTTCGCCTCGTACGCGCTCGTCGGCGAGAGCATGGAGCGGCCCGACGCGTACTTCGCCAACAACCTCGTTGGCGCGTGCAATCTCTTCGACGCGATGTTCGCGCACGACTGCCTGCGCTTCGTTTTCTCGTCATCCTGCACTGTCTACGGGCAGCCCGCAACGATGCCGGTGACGGAATCTTTGCCGCGCCATGCCCTGAACCCCTATGGCGCGTCGAAAGTGATGATCGAGGAAATGACCGAGTGGCACGCGCAACTGCGCGGGCTACGCGCCGCGATCCTACGTTACTTCAACCCGGCCGGTGCATCCACGCGATGCGGCGAAGATCGCAGCCACGAGACACACCTCGTGCCGATGGCGCTCGCGGTCGCTGAAGGGAAACGATCACATCTGACGATCCTCGGCACCGATTATCCGACGCCCGATGGGACGTGTGTCCGCGATTACATTCACGTTGTTGACCTCGCCGAGGCGCACGTTCGCGCGCTCGAAGCGCTCGACCGGCATCCGACGCTGACCGTCAATCTTGGAACTGGGGCGGGTGTTTCCGTGCGGCAGATCGTCAATGCGGTGCGCGGGGTGACGGACCGGCCAGTGCTGACCGAGGAAGGGCCACGACGTCCCGGCGGTGCGGATGCGGCGGTCGTCTACGCCGATCCGTCCCGCGCGGCGGAGATTCTCGGCTGGCGCGCGACTCGCACGCTCGATGACATGATCGCCAGCGCCTGGGCATGGCGTCAGGCACACCCGGATGGCTACGCGAAATAATCATGTCTGTGGCGGTGGCCTTTATTATGAGTCTTCGCGCAAGTTTGCGGACTCACTCGAACGCTGCGCTCACCCGCCATCGCCCCACGCCTGTGCATCACTGTATATTGGCAGCAAAGATTTCCAGTGAGTACCGCGTAGCTCACCGCGCTAGCCGCCGGCTATGGCCCCCATGACCAGGAACGGCTCGTCCCCCAGCACGACCGCGTCGGGGAGCGGGGTGTCGGGCGACTCGTGGGAGAGATCCCGCGCGCAGGCAAAGAACCGCAGGAACGGTCGGCGCTGCTGCGTGATCGGGTCGCGGATCGTCCCGCGCAGCATCGGATAGGCGGCCTCCAGTGCATCAAGAACCGCGCGCTGTGTCACCCGCCCCTCGACCTGGACTTCCACCTCCCCGTCGACATGCGCCAAGGTCCGCAGATGGTGGGGGAGCTCAACGCGGATCATGGCAGCGTCTGCACTTCGACGGACAAGACAGCCGGGAGGTCGCGGACGATGGCGGCCCAGTGGTCTCCGGCGTCGGCCGATGCGTAAACCTGCCCGCCCGTCGTCCCGAAATACAGGCCGCATGCATCGAGCGCGTCGACCGCCATCGCGTCGCGCAACACGTTGACGTAGCAGTCGCGTTGCGGCAGACCGTCCGTGAGCGCTTCCCACTCGTTGCCGCCCGTCCGGCTGCGGTAGACGCGCAGCTTTCCATCGGGCGGGTAATGCTCGGAGTCACGTGTGATCGGGGCGAAGTAGATCGTCTCCGGCTCATGCGCGTGAACGGCGATCGGGAAACCGAAGTCGCTCGGTAGGTTCCCGCTGACCTCGTGCCACGACTCGCCAGCATCGTCACTGCGCATGATGTCCCAGTGCTTCTGCATGAAGAGGACATCTGGACGCGACGGGTGCATCGCGACGCTGTGGACACAGTGGCCAACATCGGCAGTCGGGTCAGGGATGTACTCGGAGCGCAGGCCGTGGTTCACCGGCCGCCACGTCTCGCCCGCGTCGTCAGTTCGGAACACGCCTGCGGCGGAGATAGCGACGAAGATCCGCCCGGCATGGTGCGGATCAAGGACGATCGTGTGCAGGCACATCCCCCCGGCGCCGGGCTGCCAGCGGTCTCCCGAGGCGGCGCGTAGCCCGGAGAGCTCCTGCCACGTCTGCCCACCGTCCACCGAGCGGAACAACGCCGCATCTTCCACCCCGGCGTAGACGGTATCCGGATCGGTCAGCGACGGTTCGAGATGCCAGACGCGCGTGAACGCCCACGGGTGCTGCGTGCCGTCGTACCACTGGTGCGTACCGGGGACGCCGTCGTACGCGAACTGGTTCCCGACCGGCGCCCACGTCTGCCCGCCATCGTCGGAGCGCTGGATCATCTGCCCGAACCAGCCGCTGCACTGCGACGCATACAACCGGTTCGGATCCACGGCCGAACCCTTGAGATGGAAAACTTCCCAACCCGCAAAGTGGGGACCACTGATCTCCCACGTTGCGCGCGTGCCGTCTGCGGTCAAGATGAATGCGCCCTTGCGCGTGCCGACCAGAACCCGTACCCCGCTCATCGCTCGCCCCTTTCCTGTGTTTCTGTCAATCCAACCGGGCAGTCGGCGCGCGTCCCGACGCCCGAAACCGCATCGCACATCGCTTTCCGTCCGTACAGAACCTACGTTCTAAATGTAACGGGGAAGGCGAACCCTGTCAAGTGCCGCGCGATTCATCTCCCGTCGCGATCAAGGCGGCAGGTGCGCGGCGGGGCGTTGATACCGAGACGACTTTCGTGACACGTAGATGAGGCAAAATCGGCGGGGGCATGATCCGCCCGAAGGGCGTACCACACGTATCTCGCCATAGGAGGGAGGTCTCCCACGGTCCCGATGATGACGAATACTTGGTTCTTGGGCTACCGGACCGAGCAGAACGCGCGTGAGACGCGATAGAGGTGCGCGAATTGGTGCCGACCGAGACAGCCGTTGCTGTAACTGGCGGCTCATCAATTTTGGTACATCGAGAGTGCGGGAGAGTCCCCATCATGTGGCGAGGTATGATACCAGCCAGGATCGCTGCTCAAACGTGCGGAGCATCATATGACTCGGTCTGAATCAGTGCGCCTGCGCGCCCGGTTCGGGGGTGCGCGACGTCACTTTGTCGCCGATCTTCCGTTCGGTACCGGCGAGCAACCGTTGGATATTATCTGAATGGTTGACCAGAATCAGCGCGCACCCCGCCAGACCGAAGACGAAATAGGCCCACGGCGACCAGCCGAGCAATGCGCCGATCAGCAGCAGGACGGGAGCGGAGAGTGATACGGTGACATTGCCGAGCGACATGTACCGCGTGAGCAGCACCGGAATGAGAAAGACCGGGACAAGCAGGATCAAGCCTGGCGCCATCGTGAAGGCCGCGCCCATCGCCGTCACCATGCCGCGACCACCGCCCCGGAAGCCGAGATAAGGCGACCAGCAATGCCCGCTGATCGCGAGAATACCCGCCGCCGCCTCGACCCAGGAATTGCCGGTGACGGAGCGCGCGAGCAGCACCGCGCCGACGCCCTTGATTGCGTCGAGAACGAGCACCACAGCGAATCCCTGCCAGCCGAGGAGGCGCAGGACATTCGTCGCCCCGGTCTTGCCGCTGCCGAAATCGCGCACATCCACATGCTTGATCGCCCGTACGAGCACAAGCCCCCACGGAATACCGCCAATGCAGTAACTCGCGACGAGGACGGCGGCGATCCGCAGAGCATCGGTCATGGCGCAGGCTCCTGACGATTGCGAAAGCGCATGCGGATCGGATTGCCGATAAACCCGAACTCCTCGCGCAACTGGTTTTCCAGATAGCGGCGATAGGAGAAATGGACATCCTCCGCATGATTGCAGAAGAAGACGAACGAGGGCGGTGAGACGTCCACCTGCGTCGCGTAGAAGAACTTGACCCACTTCCCCGGCTTCGATGGCGGCGCGTGCTTTTCCACCGCGGCACGGAGCATCTTGTTCAGGGCCGCCGTCGGTATCCGTTTCTCACGTTCCTCCATCACGAGCAGCGCGCGGTCCATCACCTGTGGGACGCGCTGATTGAACTTGGCCGAAATGAAGACCGCCGGGACGTAGGGCATGAAGTCGAGCGCTTCCGCCGCCGCCTCGCGGTACTGCTCCATCGTCTTGCCATCTTTCTCCACCAGGTCCCATTTGTTGACGACGAGCACCATCCCACGCGCCTCATCGGCGACGTAACCGGCGATGTGCAGGTCTTGCGAGGTGAACCCCTCCGTCGCGTCCACGACGAGCAGGACGACATCCGCGCGGGTAATCGCGCGCATCGAACGGAGAACGCTGTACTTCTCGATGCCCGGTTCGATCTTGCCGCGTCGCCGGATGCCCGCCGTATCCACGAGGGTGATCGTCTGGCCTTCCCACTCCAGTATCGTATCGAGCGAGTCGCGCGTCGTTCCCGGTTCGTCGCTGACGATGGCCCGCTCCTGGCCGAGAAAGGCATTGAGCAGGCGCGACTTGCCGACATTCGGACGGCCAACAATCGCGATGCGCGGGCCGGTCGCCTCCGCTTCTTCGTCATGGTCCGGCAGCGCCTCAACAATCGCATCGAGTAGATCGCCCGTGCCGCGCCCGTGCAGCGAGGAGACGACAATTGGATCGGTCAGGCCGAGTTCGTAGAAGTCCACGGCGTTCGCCGCGCGAGTATTGCTCTCCGCCTTGTTCGCGGCGAGTACGACGGGCTTCCGGGTGCGGCGCACCATATCGGCGACCGCGTGGTCCGCCGTCGTCGTGCCAATATTGGCGTCCACGACCAGAACGATCACGTCCGCCTCTTCGATGGCATGCTGCGCCTGCTTCAGCGTTTCCGCCGGGATTGTGCTGAGATCGAGTTCCGCGCCCCGCTCATCTACGATGATCCCGCCGGTATCAATCAGCGCGAACGAGACGCCATTCCACTCGACATCCCCGTAGACGCGGTCGCGCGTCGTGCCCGGTTCGTCCTGGACGATGGCGCGGCGTTCGCCGATCAGGCGGTTAAAAAGGGTTGACTTGCCGACGTTGGGGCGACCAACGACGGCGACAATCGGCTTCGCCAAAGTTCCTCCCGGACGGTTCACAAGCGCGCATGCAAAAACGGCCGCGCGTCATCGCGGATGCGTCCATCTAATATAGCAGAAACAACCAATGCGTGATGTGAGCCGATTTCAAACCGCCAAGACGCCAAGAAAGACCGAGCACAGAGGACACGGAGACCACAGAGATCACAGAGATCACAGAGATCACAGAGAGACCCTTTTGTTTTCTTTTCTCTGTGCCCTCTGTGTCCTCTGTGGTCTCCGTGCTATGCTTTCTCCTGGTCGTCGTGGCGGTTCAATTCCTTTCCGATTCCGCCGTCGAAAGAACTTCAACGAATCGGTCCAGCATGGCGCGGTCGAGCATTTCTGTCGCGCAGATGAGCATATGGCCCGCCAGCGCGGGGTAGTCCGCGCCGAGATCGTAGCCGCCAATCATACCGGCATTGAGCAAACGCGCATTCAGTTCCGCCGGGGCGATCGGCGTCCGCACGACGAACTCATTGAAGAACGTCGTCGCCGGGCCGGCGCCATTCTGCGTCGTACCGTCCGCATTCAGGACCGCGTAACCGGGCAGCGCGCCAATCGCGCCCGCGAGATAATGCGCCTTGTGATAGCACTGCCGCGCCAGCTCGCGCACGCCGCCATCGCCGAGCATCGCCATCTGGATCGTCGCCATCAGCGCGTTCAGTCCCTCGTTCGTGCAGATATTCGAGGTCGCCCGCTCGCGGCGGATATGCTGCTCGCGCGTCTGGAGCGTCAGGACGTACCCCGGCCTGCCCGTCGTGTCTGTCGTCTGGCCGACGACGCGCCCCGGCATCAGCCGGACGAGCGATTGCTTGCAGGTCAGGACGCCGAGGAACGGGCCACCGAACGACAATCCCGTACCGAAACACTGCGCCTCGCCAACGGCAACGTCCGCGCCGAATGCGCCCGGTGGCTTCAGCATGCCGAGCGCGACCGGGTAACTGCTGACGATCAGCAGCGCGCCGACCGCGTGTGCCGCCTCACCGAGGGCGGCGAGATCGTCAATCGTGCCGACGAACGACGGATATTGCATGACGAGGCAAGCAGTCTGGTCATTGAGCGCGGCGCGGACATCGGCGACGGTCGTCGTCAACGTGCCGCCGTTCACGCATGCAACGGTGGCGAGTTCGACATCGAGGCCGCTCATATAGGTCGCCATCACCTTGCGGTACGCGGGATGGACGGAATCGGCGACCACGACGCGCCGCCGTTTGGTACTGCTAATCGCCATCAGCGCGGCTTCAGCGAGTGCGGTCGCGCCGTCGTACATCGAGGCGTTGGAGACTTCCATGCCGTACAACTGCGTCATCAGCGTCTGGAATTCGTAGATGACTTGCAAGGTACCCTGCGAAACTTCCGGCTGATAGGGCGTGTACGCGGTATAGAACTCCCCACGGAAGGCGGTGTGGCGAACGGCGGCGGGCGTGAAATGGTTGTATGCGCCTGCACCAAGAAAGGTCGGATAGCGCACCGCATCCGCATTCCGCTCCGCGAGCGCGCCGAGTGTACGGAGCGCCTCGATCTCCGAGAGCGCCTCCGGCAAGCACAGGTGCGGAAAGCGCAAATCGGCGGGCACCGCCTGCACCAGCGCATCGAATTGCTCAACGCCAATCGCGTCGAGCATCGCACGTCGCTCAGGGTCAGTCGTCGGAACGTAGGACATGATAATCGTCTCCTTGAAAGTAGCGATAACATGATGCGTGCGTAGGGGCGGTTGTACCTCGGCGTGACCGCCCTCACTGGATCATCCGGGTCTCTCCCGCGATGCCCTGCCGCTGCAAGAGGGCGGTTCGCAAACCGCCCCTACGGAATAATGGCGGAGCCAGATGCCATTTTCACTCATTGCTCGGTCGTGGGTCAGTTTGAATTGGGTGGGGTGGAATGTGACCTATCAGGCACAAGGGCGGCGATTATGGCTTGCCGCCCTTGTCAGGCCATTTGTCGTCCTCGTCAGGATTGCCGTGGTAGCCCTCTTCGACAAAGTCCTGCGCGATTGAACTGGTCGTGTGGCCACGTCGCCCTCTCAGCGGCGTCATTGCTGGTTTCTCGACAGGCGGAAAGACCCGCGCAAAGAATCGCCCAATCGTTGCGAGAATACGCTCCATGTGGGTCGCTCCTTCTCTCTTACGAATCCTCGTTGTTCTTACCCCACCGCGCCGCTGCCGCCTTCTGAGCGGACACCTTGTGTTCTTCCAGCGTCATCTTCTCAGCACGAGCCTTGCCACCCAACTTTACCGCAAGGCACAGAAGGATTCAAACTGAGCCACTACTCATTGCTCGCTAATGCGCAGTGAAACCTTCATATGCTTCGGCGTCCATTAGTTTGTCGAGGGCGGATGGGTCGCTGATGCGGACCTTAATCATCCAGCCATCGCTGTACGGCGCGTTGTTGACCTGTTCGGGCGCGGTTTCGAGGGCGGAATTGACGGCGATGATTTCGCCGGAGACCGGGCTGTAGACATCCGACACCGCCTTGACGGACTCGACGACACCGAAGCCATCGCCGAGCGCGAGCGACCGCCCGGCGGCGGGCAGTTCCACGAAGACGATGTCACCGAGCGAATCCTGTGCGTAGGCGGTAATGCCGATGGTCGCGACATCGCCGTCCATCCGCACCCATTCGTGCTCTTCGGAGTAACGCAAGTCCGCGGGAGTCTCCATGTCACGCATTTCCCTTCTCGGTTGCTTCGGGCCGACGGTAGAACGGCGTGCGAACCTGCTCCGCCGCGACGGGTTGATTGCGGATGATGATGTCGAGCGGTTTGCCGATCCCCGCGACATCGCGGCGGACGAGGGCAAGCCCGATATTCGCATCGAGTGTTGGTGCGTAGCCACCGCTCGTCACAAAGCCAACGGTCTCGCCATTGACCGCGACCGGATAGTCCGCACGCGGGATGCCGCGGCCAATCATCTTAAAACCGACGAGCCGCCGCGCCGGGCCACCCGCCCCCTTTATGCCACGCAGGGCATCCCGCCCGACGAAGTCATCCTTGTCGAAGGCGACCGCCCATGAGAGCGCCGCCTCCAACGGATTGATCTCCTCCGTCAGTTCGTGACCATAGAGGGCCATCTTCGCTTCCAGGCGGAGGGTGTCTCGCGCGCCAAGGCCAATCGGCGCCAACCCCTCCGGTGCGCCAACTTCAAGCAATTTCCGCCAGAGATCCACGACCCGATCAATCGGCGGATAGAGTTCGACGCCGTCCTCGCCGGTGTAGCCGGTGCGCCCGACAATCGTCGGTGTGCCATTGACGGTCGCCTCAACGACGCCAAAGCGCGGTAACGCATTGAGATCCGTGTCGGTCAACCGCTGGACGATGCCAATTGCCTTCGGCCCTTGCACGGCGAGCATGCCGTACCGGTCGGAGACATTCTCCACCGTCGCGTCCATCCCGCTCGCGTGCTGCTGCTCCTGAAGCCAGGCGATGTCCTTGTCGGTGTTCGAGGCATTGAGGCAGATAAAGAGGCTATCCGGCAGGCGATAGACGAAAATATCGTCCACCGTGCCCCCTGATGGGCGGCAGAGGATGCTGTATTGCGCCAGACCTTCGGGAATCCGGTTGAGGTCGTTCGTCGCGACGGACTGGACGAAGCACTCCGCATCGGGGCCGCTGACACGCGCCTGGCCCATGTGGCCGAGGTCGAAAAGACCGGCGGCATTGCGCACCGCGCGATGCTCCTCGAGAATACCGGTGTACTGTAGCGGCATGTCCCAGCCACCGAACGGGGTCATCCGTGCGCCCAGTTTCTGGTGCTCCGCGTACAGCGGCGTCCGCTTCGCCGTCTCCGTGCTCACTCCGCTCTCCATCCCACGTCTGCCTGACGCGATCCGTCACATCCGCCGCGCTAACCGGCGTATTGTCCGTGCCGCTGTGCCGCCCGTCAAGGTTCATGAGAAACGAGTAACGAGAAGAAACGCAAACCACTACTCGGTACTCGCTACTGCGGTAGAATGCGACGGGTATAGCAGCGACGAAGAGGAGGAAGGCGTGGGACGGTACGATGACTTGCGAGAGCGCCTACGCGCAGGGCCAGCGATTGCCCCTTCGATTCTCGCGGCAGATTTCGCGCATCTCGGCGACGCCATCGCACAGGCCGAGGCAGCAGGCGCGGCGAGTATCCACTTCGATGTGATGGACGGACGGTTCGTGCCGAACATCTCAATTGGTCTGCCCGTGCTCGCATCCGTCCGGCGCGCGACAGCGCTGCCGATTGAGGCCCATCTGATGATCGTCGAACCCGAACGGTACGCGGAAGCCTTCACGCGGGCAGGGGCAGACATCGTCACCGTCCATACCGAGGCGACGGCGCATCTCAATCGCGTCCTCTCGTCCATCCGCGATGCGGGGGCGACACCCGGCGTCACGCTCAATCCGGCGACGCCACTCGTCATGATTGAGGAAGTGCTGCCGCTCGTTGGCCTCGTCCTCATCATGAGCATCAATCCCGGTTTCGGCGGCCAGACTTACTTGCGCGCGAGTACCGCGCGGATCGCTCGGTTGGCGGAGATGCGCGCGGAACGCGGCCTGGACTTTATCATCGAAGTGGACGGTGGCGTCAATCCGACGACGATCCACGCCGCCGCCAGTGCGGGATGCGATCTGATGGTGGCGGGAACGGCGGTGTTCACTACGCAGGGGACCATCGCGGCAAACATCGCGGCGCTTGAGGCGGCGATACGCTAATCA
>JBPCPB010000387.1:0-3708 GCA_050999735.1 Thermomicrobiales bacterium
AGAGGATCGGGTAGACTGAGCCATGACGGGAACCTCCTGAATGATTGGCGTGAGCACCTAATCACCTTCAGGATACGTTCCCGTTCTTCTTTCCTCCACCTGTAGCGCACCTATCTGAACCAACACATAGCCAGCATAATCACGAAAATAAAAACCTTCTTTGTGTTACTTTGTGTTCTTGGTGCCTTGGTGGTTCAGAATCGTTTCCTAGTCCTGTCCGAAGGCGCTCTTGCCGACGATGGTCAACGTCACGTCGTCCATCGGCGGGTTGTGCAGTCCGGCGCGGACATCACGGTAATACCGTTCGAGGGGCAAATGCTTCGCCAGACTCGCGCCGCCGACGACGCGCATCGCGAGGTCCACAACGCGGACGGCGGTGTTCGTCGCTGTCATTTTCGCGGCAGCCACCCGACCCGCGAAGCCGGAGCGACGACCGCCGGAGACGTCCCACTCGTCAGTGACCGTCCAGAGGAGCGAGCGGGCGGCGAGCAGGGCGATATCTATCTCGCCGATCTTCGCCTGGATCGCTGGAAGGGTAGCAATCGGCCTGCCGAGGCTCGTTGGCACGCGCTCGGTCGCGTACTGGACCGCCGTATTACGTGCCGCCTCCGCGACACCGAGGTAAACGCTGCTCACCGCCAGCGCACCCCAGGCACGATGATCGGTCGCGCCGGGATCCGTACCCTTGCGCATCCCGCCGACGCGGACGACATCGGCATCCGGCACGAAGACATTTTCCAGCAGCACATCATGGCTGCCAGTGGCGCGCATGCCGAGGCTGTCCCACGTCTCGATCACCGAGAGGCCCGCCGCACCGCGCGTGACGAGAAAGTCGCCTGTCTCCTCTTTTCCGTCAATCCCGGCGAAGACAAGGAAAAAGGTAAGGATTGGGCTGAGCGTGCTCCACGTCTTGCGGCCACTGACAAGCCAGCCGCCCTCGACCTGTTTCGCGGTCGTGTTCGGTCGCCCACCGCGCGATGGGGAGCCGAGTTCCGGTTCCGTCGCGACGCTGTTAACTGTCGCCCCGTCCTGCACGGCGCCGGCAAAGACGCGCGCCCGAATGCCGTTCGGCCAGGCGTGGAACTGCGCCTCGCGCCCGATTGTCGAGAGGGACATCGTGCTCGATAGCGCCGTCGCGCCGTTGCCGAGTGCCAGCCGCCCTTGCGCGCGGACGAACTCGCCGAGATTTGCGCCCATACCGCCATCCGCCTCGGGGACGGTGAGCGCAAGGTATCCGGCGTTCTTCAGGTCCGCGAAATCCTCGAACGGAAAGGTGTTGTCGCGATCGTCGGCAGCGGCGCGCGGGGCGATCGTCGCCGCCAGTTCGTCCGCGAGGGCGACAAAGCGTGCCTGCCGGTCGGTATACGCTGCATCGAGAATCGTCATGCCCGCTCCCTTGTCTTTGCTCCCCGTGCAATCCCAACCGGGGCATCGTATCATGCCACACAGCCATTCTCGAAGGCGACGCCCTGCGCAACATTGACGATAGGGTGCATCCGCCCTACGATTGCGCGCATGAATTCAGATGGCGATCAGACAACGCAACCGGCATTGCAGGGCATTCGGGTGCTGGAGATGGGCACGCTGATCGCCGGACCGTTCGCGGCGCGCATTCTCGGCGATTTCGGCGCGGAGGTCATCAAGATCGAGCCGCCCGTGCATGGCGATCCACACCGCGAGTGGGGCGCGATGACCGATAAGGGCGCGCTCTGGTTCCCAATCCAGGCGCGCAACAAGCGCTCCGTCACGGTTGACCTCCGCACACCGGAGGGGCAGGCGATCATCCGCCGTCTCGCGCGGGAGTGCGACATCCTGATCGAGAACTTCCGCCCCGGCAGCCTCGAAAAGTGGAATCTCGGCCCCGATGTGCTGCGGGAGGAGAACCCCCGGCTGATTATGGTGCGCATCTCCGGTTTCGGGCAGACGGGACCGTACCGCGCCCGGCCCGGTTTTGGCAATATCGCGGAGGCGATGGGCGGCATCCGTTACATCACCGGTTTCCCGGATCGCCCGCCCGTGCGCGTCGGCATGAGCCTCGCCGATCATGTCGCCGCGTTGTACGCGGTGGTCGGCGCGTTGACGGCATTGCACTCCCGGCAGATGGCGGGCACGGGGCAGGTCGTGGATGTTGCGCTCACCGAGGGAATCTTCAGCCTCTTGCAGGATGCGTTGCCGCAGTATACGACGCTCGGCACGATTCAGGAGCGCACCGGCAACGATCTCTTCAAGACCGCGCCATCGAATGTCTACCAGACCAAAGATGGCGTATGGATGGCGATTAGCGGCAACAACAACAGTATCTTCGTCCGCCTGATGAAGGCGATTGGTCGGCCTGACCTCCACGAGGATCCGCGCTTGCAGACGAATCCCGGCCGCGCCGAGCACGCGCGGATACTCGATGCGGCGATTGGGGAATGGGCGCGGAAGTACACGGCGGCGGAAGTCTCGGCAATGCTTGAAGCGGCGGAAGTGCCGTTCGGGCCGGTCTACACCATCGCGGACATCGCGAACGATCCGCAGTACCAGGCGCGGGAGATGATCCTTGACATCCCGCACCCGCTCTTCGGCAGTATCGCCATGCCGGGCATCGTGCCGAAACTCTCCGACACGCCGGGGGAAGTGAAATGGCCCGCCCCGCCGCTCGGCGCGGACACCGACGCGGTATTGCGCGGACTTGCGGGCCTTGACGACGACGAACTCGCACGTCTCCACGCCGCCGGGGTGATTTGAGATGGCGAGCGCGCCGGAGGCCGCCATCGAACTGCGTGGCGTGACGCGCGCCTTCGCGACGGAGCGCGGGTGGTATGTCGCAGTTGAAGATATTTCGCTTGCGGTACCGAGTGGCCAGTTCCTCGCAGTTGTTGGGCCGAGCGGTTGCGGCAAGTCCACGATCCTCGGCATGATCGCCGGGCTGGCGAACCCGAGCGCGGGCAGCGTGACAATCTACGGCGAGCCGATCAAGGGCATTAATCGCCGCGCTGCCTACATGTTCCAGCAGGACGCGCTGCTGCCGTGGAAGACCGTGCTCGATAATGTCGCCTTCGGCCCGATGCTGCACGGCGTCGGCAAGCGCGAAGCCCGCGCGCGGGCGACCGACTGGCTCGGTCGCGTCGGTCTGCACGGCTTCGAGGATCGCTACCCGCACCAACTCTCCGGCGGCATGCGCAAGCGGATTGCTCTTGCGCAGGACCTCGTCAATGAGCCGGAAATCCTCTTGATGGATGAACCGTACAACGGCCTCGATGTGCAGACCCGCGCGATGGTCGAGAATGAGGTGCTGGACCTCTGGGCCGGCTCGAACAAGACGGTCGTCTTCGTTACGCACGACCTCGAAGAGGCGATTGCGATGTCCGACCGGGTTGTGCTGCTTACGGCAGGCCCGGCCTCGCATATCAAGGGCGACTATACCGTCTCGCTGCCCCGCCCGCGCAATGTGCAGGAAGTCCGCTTCCTGCCCGAGTTCGTCGCGCTCTACGAAAAGATCTGGGACGGCCTGCGCGATGAAGTGCTCGCGAGTTACGAGAGACAGAGAATGGGAGTAACGAGTAGTGAGTAGCGAGTAACGAGTAATGAGAGAATCTGGCCCGCCACTCGTTACTCACTACTCGTTATACTCTTTCACGAAGGGAATGGCGTGATACCTGCGTAGGGGCGATGCTTGAATCGCCCTCCCCGGAGCATCCGTGACTCTGTCGGCGTATCCTGCAC
>JBPCPB010000278.1:0-6690 GCA_050999735.1 Thermomicrobiales bacterium
GCACTGGCACGAGATGTATCGCGGCGCGTTCTGGGTCGGCGGCCCCGTCCTCAACTCGGCGATCAGTGCGGTGGACCACGCGCTGTGGGACATCCAGGGAAAGGCGCTCGGCGTGCCGCTCTACGAACTGCTCGGCGGCAAGTGCCGCGACCGCATCCGCGCCTACGCGAATGGCTGGTCGCGCGGCGCGCAGTCGCAGGAGGAGTTCGCGGAGCGCGCTGTCGAGGTCGTCGCGATGGGCTACACGGCGATCAAATGGGACCCGTTCAAGCAGGCAGGCTTGTTCATTGATACCGAGACGGCGAATGCCGCCGTCGCCAATGTCCGCGCCGTGCGCGAGGCGGTCGGGCCGAACGTGGACCTTTGCATCGAGGTGCATGGCCGTCTCTCACCCGCGAACGCGATCCGCGTCGGCAAGCGGCTGGAGGAATTCAACCCCTTCTTCTACGAGGAGCCGATCCCGCCGGAGAATATGGACTCGCTCGCCCTCGTCGCTCGCGCCGTCAACATCCCGATCGCGACGGGCGAGCGGTTGTTCACGAAGTGGGGCTTCAAGGACCTCTTTGAGCGGCAGGCGGCCGCCGTCATCCAGCCGGACATCTGCCACGCGGGCGGCATTCTGGAGTTGAAGAAGATCGCCGCGATGGCCGAGACGTACTATATCGGCTTCGCGCCGCATAATCCGAATGGCCCGATCTGCACCGCTGCCAGCATCCAGGTGGACGCCGCGACGCCGAACTTCCTTATCCAGGAGTTCGTGATCAGCGACGAACCGCTCCGCGGCCAGTTGCAGCAGGAGCCGTATACGGTCGTGGATGGCTATTTCGAGATCCCCGACCGCCCCGGCCTCGGCGTGGAAATCGTCGAAGAATATCTCGACCGCGACGACCTCGTCGCGCGCGATATGTATCAGATGATCCAACCAAAGATGTGATTGAAAATCGCGGCCCGGCGGCTCGGTGGTAGCGATGCGACCGCGATAGCGCCGAGTCAGACCGACGAACGTGTTCATCGCGCGTCACGATGCGGGCAGTGCCTCCGCCCGCATCGCCGACGCGCGACTGAAGATGTAGTACACGGCCGCCGCGACACCCATGCCGATATAGTAGGCAATGTCCGCGCCGCCAAACCGACGCGCTAGCGTTCCCGTATAGAGCGTCGAGTTCATGAACGGGATCGAGATGACCAGCCCGACGAGAAACGCGCCGATTCCCGCCCAACGGAATCCCTGGCGGGAGGCGCTCCATGATGTCCCGCGCGCTCGCCGCAGGAAGAAATCGACAAGCACAATCCCGAGCCAGGGGCCGATCCAGTATGAGACCAGCAGCAGGAAGTTCTCATACTTGCTCGACAACCCACGGGAGCCATATGCGGCCAATGCACCGCCGAGCACGCCGACCGCGAGCACCGAAATCCAGCGCTTGACCGGTACATCCAGCGTCAGCAGCGCCAGCGCACCGGTGTAGATATTCAATGCGTTTGCCGCGATCGTCCCGATAACGACCGCCACGAGCGCCGGGATCCAGAAACCGCCCATGACATGCACGACCAAATCAATCGGCGCCAATATCAAGCCGATCGTCGCCACCGCCGCGCCGAGCACCTGGAGCCACACGCAACTGATGAACGCCCCGCCGAAGACCGCCGCGAAGATCGCGCGCTTCGATGTCGCCGTGGGGAGATAGCGCGCATAATCCGCCGCATAGGGAGACCAACTGAAGACATAGGAGGCAACCGCCGTTGTCATCAGGATAAACAGCCCGAGATGCTTCCCGGTCGGCAGTGCCGATTCGAGGCCGAGATGCGCTTTCGGCAAACCGATCACGGTCATGGCGGCAAAGATCGCCGCGAGCATGACGGCAGTAATCGCCTCGAACTGATGGATGAAGTTGTATCCGTAGATGCCGACGAGCACCTGCGTGATCGAGAGGAGGGCGAGCGCGATGCCGAAGGGAAGATGCGTGAGCCGGGCAAGCGCGAGGCCACCGAGAATGCTGTTGACGGCGTACCACCCGCAGGTGCTCACCCAGTTCAGGAGCGCGGGAAGATAGACACCCCGCCGTCCGAAACTGCGACGCGTGAAGGGGAGCTGTGGCATTCCGATCGTCGGCGCCATCGTCGTTGTCAGCGCGAGGAGGCCACAACCGATCAGATTGCCAAGCAGGATGGCGAATACCCCATCCTTGAATCCGAGGCCGAAGACGACCGCGAGCGCGCCGACAAGCCAGACAGGCAGGCCCATATTGGCGGCGAACCAGAGCGTGAAGAGCGAGCGCACATGCCCATGTCGCTCGGTAGCGGCAATGGGTTCAATCCCATGGGGTTCAATAGTGAGGATCGTCTCTTGATACCCGGCGACCGTGTCCATCCTGCTCTCCCTCGCGATATATTGTGAATAATATCACAAATCTCGACGTTGAGTATACTACGTCCTCGACAGTGGCGAAAGCCCTGCAACACGAGGTCACATTCATACATCCATCGGGACAGCGAGCAAAACGAGTTCCGCTGATTAATCCAGTAGCAAGCGGCGCAGTTCGACGACTTGATCGCGGAGGAGGGCGGCTTTCTCGAACTCGAGGTTCTTGGCGGCGGCTTTCATCTGCGCCTCCAAATCCTTGACCATGCGCGTCAGTTCTTCCTTCGGCACGTCGGCGATCACGCCGTCCTCGGCGACGAGGCCCTTCTCCGCCGCCACCGCTTTGACGCGGTCGGTGAGATCGCGGATCTCCTTCGTGATGCCGCGCGGCGTGATGCCGTGCTCGATGTTGTACGCTTCCTGGATGGCGCGGCGGCGCACCGTCTCCGAAATCGCGAACTTCATCGAGTCCGTTTCTTTGTCCGCGTACATAATCACGAGGCCATCCACATGGCGGGCGGCGCGGCCGCTGACCTGAATGAGCGAGCGGTTCGAGCGCAGGAAGCCCTCTTTATCCGCGTCGAGAATCGCGACGAGCGAGACTTCCGGCAGGTCCAACCCTTCGCGCAGCAGGTTGATGCCGACGATCACGTCGTAGACACCGAGGCGGAGCGACCGCAGGATGTCTACTCGTTCCAATGTCTCGATGTCGTGGTGGAGATACTGCGTCTTGACGCCCATCTCCTTCAGGTAGTCGGTTAGGTCCTCGGCCATCCGCTTGGTGAGAGTCGTGATCAGGACGCGCTGCCCCTTGCTGACGCGAACGCGCACCTCTTCGAGGAGATCGTCAATCTGCCCATCGGTCGGGCGGACAGAGATGATCGGGTCCAGGAGGCCCGTCGGGCGAATCACCTGCTCCACGACCTGCGCGCCGCCTTCTTTCGTGTGGATGATCTCGTAGTCGGCGGGCGTGGCAGAGACATAGACGGCCTGGTTGATGTGCCGCTCGAACTCGTCGAACCGGAGCGGCCGGTTATCCAATGCGCTCGGCAAGCGGAAGCCGAACTGCACGAGTTGCTCCTTGCGGGAGCGGTCGCCGCCGTACATGCCGCGCACCTGCGGCAGCGAGATGTGCGACTCGTCCACGATCAGCAGGTAATCGTCCGGGAAATAATCGAGGAGCGTCCACGGTTGATCGCCCGCGCCGCGCCGCGCGAGATGGCGGCTGTAGTTCTCGATACCGGCGCAATAGCCGACCTCCGAAAGCATCTCCAGATCGTACATCGTCCGCTGCTTGATGCGCTGCGCTTCGAGCAGTTTCCCTTGCTGCTCGAAGAGTTTGACCTGCGCCTGCATCTCCTCCTCGATGTCCCGCATCGCCGCCTGCAACTTCTCCTGGCTGGTGACGAAGTGCTTGGCGGGATAGATATCCACCGCGTTGTGCTCGCCGAGCACCTCGCCAGTCAGCGGGTCCACCGAGACGATGCGCTCCACTTCGTCGCCCCACAGTTCGATCCGCAGCGCGATCTCTTCATATGCCGGGAAGACTTCCAGTGTGTCGCCGCGCACGCGGAAGGTACCACGCACGAGTGTCGCGTCGTTCCGCTCGTATTGCACATCCACGAGATGCCGCAGGACGCGCTCGCGCCGGATACTGCCGCCTTTACGGAACGAGACGACCGTTTTGCCGTACTCCTCCGGCGCGCCGATGCCGTAGATGCACGAAACGGACGCGACGATCACGACATCCCGCCGCTCGAACAAGGCGCGCGTCGCGGCGTGGCGGAGGCGGTCAATCTCTTCATTGACCTCGGATTCCTTCTCGATGTAGGTGTCCGTCCGGGCGATATACGCTTCCGGCTGGTAATAATCGTAGTAGGAGACGAAATACTCGACGGCGTTGTTCGGAAAGAACTCCTTGAACTCGCTGTACAGTTGCGCGGCGAGCGTCTTGTTATGCGCGAGGACGAGGGTCGGCTTCTGGACGCGCTCGATCACCTTCGCCATCGTGTAGGTTTTGCCGCTCCCCGTCACGCCGAGCAGTGTCTGATGCCGGAACCCTTCCTGGATGCCGCGCGACAATTTCTCGATCGCGGTCGGCTGGTCGCCCGTCGGCTCGAAGGCGGAGACGACACTGAATTGCGTGTCAATTACCGGGGCGGGCCGAACCCACTCCTGCGGCTCCTCGATCTGTGTTTCGACGCGTTCTGCCATCGGCTGTGACCCTCCTGTAGACCCGGAATCGCGCGCGATCACGCGCGTCTGTAACAACCGATTATACCAGAACGGGCGTACCAAAACGAGGGGTTAGGTTTGTACGGCGGGGAGCGTGACGGTGAACGCGCTGCCGATTCCGAGCGCGCTTAGGAGGGTGATCGTGCCGCCCATCAGTTCGACGAGTTGCTTGGTGAGGGCGAGGCCGAGGCCAGTGCCTTGCTGGGTGCGCGCGTAGCCGGATTCCACCTGCTGGAATGCCTCGAAGACGATGGCCTGATGCTCCGGGGCGATGCCGATACCGGTATCCTCGACGATGATCGCGACCCGTTCCGGCCCCGTGCGGCTGGCCGTGAGGGTGATTGCACCGCCCGGTGGGGTGAATTTGTGCGCATTCGAGAGGAGATTGAGCAGCACCTGACGCAGCCGGTCCCGATCCGCGATCACATCCGGCAAATCATCGGGGAGCGTGATGGAGACGCGCTGCTCTTTGGTCGCAATCAGGGGCGCGAGCATCCGCTCGACCGCCGCAACTTCCGGAGCGAGCGGGAAGGCGACGCGGTCGAGTATCTGGTGGCCTGCCTCAACTCGCGCGACATCGAGGATATTGTTGACCATCAGCAGCAGATGCTTGCCGCTCTCCAGAATATCCTGATATGCCAGTTCCTGCTCGTCCTCGGTGGGGATGACCCGGTCGGCGAGTAGTTGGGCGAAGCCGATGATCGCATTGAGGGGCGTGCGCAGTTCATGGCTGACATTGGCGAGGAAGGCGCTCTTGTGCCGGTTTGCGGCGACGAGCGCGGCGTTCTGCTCCTGCAATTGTGCGGTGAAAATCGCCCGCTCCATACTCGTGGCGGCCTGCCGCGCGAAGAGTTGCCCGCGGGCGAACTCCTCATCGGTATAGGCTGATGAATCTCTGCGGATAAAAGTCAGCGCGCCGGTGGCCCGGCCGGCAACGACAAGCGAGAGGACCATGATGTGCTCGCGCATCGTGGCATGGTCCTCATCGAAGAAAAAGACCGAACGCGCGTCGTTCTGGGAATCATTGACCATGAGCGGCTCTCGATGCTGCACGGCCCAGCCGGTCAATCCCTCGCCGACCGCGAGGGAAACGTCTAACGGCTCCAATGTGCCGTCTCTGAGGAAGACGAGGCAATGCAACCGGCCATCATCCGGATCGAGCCGCCAGAGAGTGGTGCGGGAATGCGGGAGGATCGCGAACGCTTGCTCGGCGATGACGCGCGCCATTTCAACGAGTGGGTTCTCGATGCTCGACGCAGGTGTTCCGCGGGCGGAATGGGCGGCGAGGCGTTCACTGACATGGAGAAGCGCCTGCAATCCGCTCGCCTGCTCCTGCGCCGCCGCGTATCGCCGCGCGTTGGTAACGGCGATCGCGACCTGCGGCGCGAAGAGTTTGAGGAGATAGAGATCGTCCGGTGTGAAGGCGTCCGCGCCGCGCCGCGCGAGGTAGAACGTGCCCACCGGACGCTCGGCGATCAAGGGAACGATCAGCGCGCTTCGATGGTGTGCATGATGGTCAGGATGATCGCTCGGCAAAAAGAGGTCATTCTGCCATGTCGGCGCGAGCAGATCGCCAATCAGGAACGATTCGCCCGTTCGGTAGGCGCGTCCGGTCAGGCTCCCGTGGATCGCGCGTTCCTGACCCAGGAGGCGCGCGCAATATTCGGCGTCACCACGAATACAGACGATCTTCAGAACAGTGCGGCCCGGCACATCGAGGGCGACTGACGCGCGCTCGGAGGGGACGAGGCGCCCGACCGCCGCGAGGATTTGATCGAGGAGCGCGTCAAGATCGAGCGAGGCAGCGACAGCGGCGCTCGTTTCCAGGAGTGTCGCCATCGCGGCCGCCTGCCGCTCCGGTGAGAGCGCCGTGACCTGGGGCGGGACGATACGCTGTTCGGTTCGATCCATCGTTCGACTCATCTATATTCCTGCATGTCTGCAACGAGAAACACGGTAGCAGACTAGCGCGGGAAACGCAAAA
The DNA here is from genome assembly GCA_050999735.1 of Thermomicrobiales bacterium. GTDB lineage: Bacteria > Chloroflexota > Chloroflexia > Thermomicrobiales > JALYUS01 > JALYUS01. Next base: position 6,579 of record JBPCPB010000278.1, read on the forward strand.
TGAGTAGTCAGTAGCCAGTAGCCGGAACGGGGATCAGTCCCGCTGGCTACCGGCTACTGACTACTGACGGAAGCGGGGGGAAGGAGGGGGGGGGGGGGGGGGGAGGGGGGGT
>JBPCPB010000399.1:0-4651 GCA_050999735.1 Thermomicrobiales bacterium
GATGGATGTCTTCGCGACCGAAGCGATCCTGGCGGCACACATCGCGGAATATGGGGCGTTACCGCCCCGCCTTGCCGCAATCCTCGGTCGTCCGGTGACGGGCTGAGTTATGTCCGGATGTCAGACGGTTCCTTTTGACAGCGCGTGTTCGCTACAGTAGACTGGTTCGAGACCGGTTTACACGCTATGGAGGGATATATGCATACCGTCGGCGCGTACGAAGCGAAGACGCATCTAGGACAGTTACTGGCCGCCGTCGCACGCGGGGAAACGATCACAATCACGAAGCACGGTGTGCCGGTGGCGATGCTCGTGCCTCCTTCGACTGAACAGCGTCCCGATGTTGATGCGGTTATCGCGGAATTGCGGGAGTTACGAAGCACCATCACGCTCGGTGGTCTTTCCATCCGCGAGATGATCGAGGAAGGGCGCGAATGACACGCTTCGTCGTGGATACCTCGACAACGATGACCTGGTGCTTCGATGACGAGATGACCCCCGCAACCGATGCACTCCTCGATCAGTTGCGAATGACTGGCGCAATCGTGCCGGTTGTTTGGTTGCTCGAAGTCGCGAACGCGCTCCTCGTCGCTGAACGACGAGGACGCATCACGGTGCATGAGGCAATCCGTCTCGCACACCTGCTCCAATCGCTGCCGATTGCGATAGATGCGGATGGCGCCACGAGCGTATTTGGGGCAGTGATGGAACTGGCACGCGAACACAACCTTTCCTCATATGATGCGTCGTATCTGGAACTGGCGATGCGGCAGGGTCTCCCCCTTGCGACGCACGATGCACGGCTACGGGCCGCCGCCACACGCGCCGGTGTATCGGTCCTCTAATGGAACGCGCGAGCGTCATCATTGTCGGTTGGCAGGTGCGGGACCTGCTGCGCGGCTGCCTCACGAGCATCGCGGCGCATGAGGATCGCGACGCGCTGGAAGTCTGGGTGATTGATAATGGCTCGACAGACGGCACGGCGGCGATGGTCGCGGCGGAATTTCCGTGGGTGCGGCTCGTGGCATGCGACGACAACCCCGGCTTCGCGGCAGGGAATAACCGCGCGCTACGGCACGCCTCCGGGGATGTCTGCATCCTTCTCAATCCCGATACGGAACTGCACGACGCGGCGCTGACCGCACTCGCGGCGTATCTGCGGGCGCATCCGGCAGTCGGTGTCGTCGGACCGCGCCTGCTTAATCCTGACGGCTCGGTGCAATCGGCGGGATTCGCGCCGCCGAGCCTCTTTCAGGTCTGGTACGATCTCGTTCCCTGGCCGCGCCGCTTCTACAATTCCCGCCTCAATGGCCGCTATCCGAACGCGCCGACGGATCGCGCGTACGTTGTTGGGTTCCCCCTCGGGGCGTGCCTCGCGGTGCGACGGGATGTACTTGATCGCGTCGGATTCCTCGATGAGACGTACGGGATGTATATGGAAGAACTCGACTTCTGCGCGCGCGTCCGGGCGGCGGGGTATGCGGTGCATATTCTTCCGACCGTCACGGTGACGCATCATGGCAGTCAAAGCACGAGTCAGGCGCCGGAGGCGATGTACCTCGCCCTGCACCGGGCGCGCCGTCGTTTCTACACGCGTTACCGCCCGGCATGGTGGAACGCAGGCGCGCGCTGGCTGACGCGGGCCGGGCTGATCGTTCTGTCTGTCCAGGCATTCATCGCCTGTCGCCGTGGGGAATTGCCGTGGGATGAATGCCGGATACGCGCCCGTCGGTATGGGCGCGTGTGGCAGTATTGGGGCCGGGAATAGGAAGATGCGTTGCGTCAGAAATATCTATAGCGTTTAGTAAATCTTGGTATTTACGGAAAATGTTGTGTGGTAGGTGAGGTGTCTGCGCGGTGATCGGTGATGCGTGAGCATCGCCCTCCCCGGAGCACCCAAGCGGCTCCCGCAGTCCCCTGCTGCGGCAAACAGGTGATTCAAGCATCACCCCTACGCAGGGTATCACGCTGTATCGTGAAAGAGCGTGACGAGTCATGCCGGACGAAACTGTCCCAAACAGACGTGAGATAGCACGCAGAAAGCACAATATGGCAGAAGGTTATGGCTAATCTACGGCTCTTTTTAGAATTGCCGTCACATTTTAGGCATTAGTCCGTTTATATGTTCGAGGGGGTGATGACACGGGAGATTCGCTCGGCCTATGAAGCATGAAAGGAAGGTTTCCACTCTCGTTCGCGAAGCGGATCATGCGGTTTTCTGGCAATCGCTGGTTACCGTTCATTCGCCCATAGGGACATCCATCAGGTCTCAGCATTTCGGTTTGTCGCATCTCCTATTGGAAAGGAAAAAATCCATGTCTCGTTCTTTGCGCACCGGAGTCCTCGCACTGTTTATGATCGGTTCGCTGCTCGTTGCCGGATCGGCTGTCAGCGCGGCGACCAGCACGGCGACGCTCACGGCGGGTAGCCTCTCGATTACCGCCGCGCCGGCGAACTTCTCGTATCCGAGCACGGCCCTGACGGGTGACATCATCAACCTGACTTCCTCCTTCGCCACCAGCGTCAATGACGCGACCGGCAGCAAGGCGGGGTGGAACCTCCAGGGAGTGATCACCATCCTGACCGATGCAGCCAGCGATACCATTCCCGCGACTGGCCACACCATCTCCGGCGTCACTATCTCCGGCGTGACGGGCACCGCTCCGACGAACAGCATCGCCGCCGGACAGATCCCAACGACGGCGGCGAAGATCTTCAACGCTGCGGCGAATACCGGTAAGGGCAGGTCCACCGAAACCTTCGCGACAGCCCTCTCTGTTCCCGCCGATGCTGCCGCCGGCACGTACACGGCGACGCTGACGGTCACAATCGTTTCTGGTCCGTAATCGCTCTTCGGCGCGTTGCTCGCAAGCGTCCGCGCTTCTTCGCAGAAGCCGGGCGCTTTGCTATACTGTACGTACAGACTGTACTAGACTAGTGTTTAGTTGTTTGCTGCTGTTCATAAGGAGGGCGACGTGCGGAAACGTGAGCGAAAAGGGTGGCGCCATCTGCGCGGCGGTATTTTTCCAATTGTGCTGCTTCTTGGCATGCTCGCTTCTCTCTCCTTAGCGCACGCAGCAGATGAGCCACAGTTCGGTATTCGTCCCGCGAACCCGAGCGCCGATGCGGCGACGAGCGGCTATTTCACGCTGAAGGCGCAGGCCGGTGATACGCTCAAGGACGCCGTCGTCGTCGTGAATCCCGGCACAGTGCCGATCAAGGTTGCGCTCTATCCCGTAGATGCAACGAGCGGCCAGCGTAGTGGTGCCGTCTACATGGGTGATACGGACCCCCGCACGGGTGTTGGCGCATGGATCACGATGGATAAAGCATTCGTCGAGATCGCACCCCAGAAGCAGGAGACCGTTCCCTTCACCATTACCGTCCCGAAAGAGACACACGCCAGTCAGTACCTCGGCGGGATCGCCGTCCAACTCGACCGGGGCGCGAGCGACGCGACCCAGGAAGCGGGGAGTTTCGGCGTCACCACCGTTACCCGCGCGCTGACCGCAGTGCTGGTCAATGTGGGCGAGATCACCGCACCGCCCTCGCTGCACATCACGGGAGCGCAAATCGCCGACGTAGACGGGCTGCCGTCCCTCACGCTCTCCGTGCAAAATGACGGGGAGTGGCTCGTCAAATCGCACGGCGACGTGACGATGACCGATGCGGCGGGGAAAACCGCCCTCAGTAGCCAACTGACGCTCGATACGCTCGTGCCGCGGACGACGATCGCTTATCCGATTCAGGAGGAGCCGCCCACCGCGCTGGGTACCTATCATGTCCATGCGACGCTCGATTTCGGTGGGAACGCGCCCGCGGTCTTTGACGGCCCCCTCGTCATCGCCGCGCAGCCAACTGCCGCCCCCGCCGCACCGAGTGGCCGCACCCGGCCCACCCCAGCCGCCGCGCGAGCAGCCGCACCGGCAGCGGCCCCCGCCGTGGTGAGCGCACCGGCCCAGCGTGGTGATATCTCCCCCCTCGTCGCGATCCTCAGTGGTCTTACTGGGACATTCGTGGTTGTCATGATCGGGTTGATCGTGGTTATCCTGCGTTCCAAGGGGCGTAAGCAAAGGGAATAGGAGGCCGGGCTGAGTGCGAGTGACCGGGCGTTTCGTACAGTGGCATTGGACAAGCGCTCTTCGGCGCGCAGCGCGGCAAGCCAGTGCCGTGCTGCTCGCTGCCATGCTGCTCTTCGCTGCATGCCCGGGTGAAACGGTATTGGCGGCAACGCCGGCCGCGCCAACGCCGGTTCCGACCACCGCGCCGCCCGGAATCGTCATGCCGGCGACCGTACCCCCGACCGCCGCGGCCACCGTCACTCCCATCCCGGCCGCGACCGCAACGTCTGTCTCCTCAGTGACCGCTGTCGCGCCGACCGCAACACGGGCCACGAACGTGCCGACCGCGGCTCCGGCGAAGGGGAACGTTCGGCCCGCCCTTGCGCCTAATATCGTCTCTCCCACCGTGACGAGCGTCACACCCAGTTCGGGCACGACGGCGGGCGGCACGAGTGTGACGATTACCGGGACGAATCTCACGGGCGCGACCGCCGTGACGTTTGGCGGCACGAACGCCACGAACGTCGTCGTCACCAATTCCACGACGATTACCGCGAAGACGCCCGCCAAAGCGGCGGGTGCCGTCACGG
>JBPCPB010000401.1:0-3134 GCA_050999735.1 Thermomicrobiales bacterium
GATGGATGTCTTCGCGACCGAAGCGATCCTGGCGGCACACATCGCGGAATATGGGGCGTTACCGCCCCGCCTTGCCGCAATCCTCGGTCGTCCGGTGACGGGCTGAGTTATGTCCGGATGTCAGAAAGAGAATGAATGATTGCACCGGAGAAAACGCTGGCTACCCAGCATCTCGTATCTGTCTGTTTTCTGTTTCTTCGTCGGCACGCCGCGCGACGATAGTGCCGAGCAGTGCGCCATAGATGAGATGAGCGAGGTACATGACGCGCGGGCGGTCCGGGCGGTCTTCCGAAGCGGGCGGCATGATGCCGAGGGCGGGCACCCAGCCCTGGTAACTTGTTACCCAGATGATGGAAGCGAAGACCATCCCGTGCAGCGCGGCAGACACACGAAATGGCAGGCGACGATGCAGCACGCCGAAGAGCACGCCGGAGCCAATGCCGAAACCGAAATGGAGCAGCGTCGCGAGCGCATCCTGATCTTCTTCGTCGCGCGTGTGGACGCCGACCGCATCGAGCGCCGCACCCGCGATCGTGTCCGGCGGATGCTCGCCCATCAGCCCGGCCTTCCCGGCGGCGAGCATAAAGGCGCTCATCCCGACCGTGCCGACTGCGCCGCCCAACCCACCATCAAGCATTGCCTTCACATCACGCTGCATATGCACCTCCACTCACACGGATGACGAACCCGCTACTCGGCATTGACTCGGCGGGTGTGGGCAGCGAACGGGGCGCGCATCGCGTTGGCGATGATGCTGCGGGCGGTGAAATGACCGACGACGTGCTCATCGAGCAATGTTGCGGCGAGCGATGCGACGGCCGCTCCCTGCTTCGGCTGGCGCAGGAGCGCGTGCGCGTCCAGGCGCGGGCGGCGATCCCACCCGTCGGGGATTGTCACGCCGCGTTCGATCAGCAGCCGGGTGAAGCGATCAACCGTCGCGCGGTCGGGATCCAGCTCTGGGGCGACCCGCCGCCCGGTCAGTTGCGTTTCCGCGGCCGTCCCCGCCCAGAGGATCGTCAATACCTGCAAGAGCCGCTCGGGCTGACCAGGCGGGAAGGCGCACTTGAAGAGGTCAATCTGGAGGGGGCCGGTGATCGCCGATTCGGATTCGGCATCCGGGGAGACGGCCAGCATACCGAAGCGGCAGCCGAACGTGGCGGCAGCGACCGCGTGACCCGCTTCATGGTACGCGGCCCGCTCCCATCGCACATTCTGCCGTCGGACGGGCGTTTCCGTCATCATGCGCTCCTTAGCGTCTGCGAGGGTTTGGAAACGTCGCGTGTTTGCGGAGGAGAAGGAAGGGCGCCGCGAAAGATTCTCGAATCTCACAACGCATTATGCATCTTCCGTGCCACGCCAACGACGCGCCAGGCAGCATATCTGCTACGATGCGCAACAGATCAACGCGCGAGGAGGGCACGATACCATAATCCACGACGCGGCAGGAGGAGAGAAAACGATGCAGGTAGCAAACACGTTCGGCACCGGAGCGATTGACATCCTGATCGTCGGTGGCGGGACATCCGGCGCGGCGCTGGCGGGGATCATCGCGCGGGATACGGACCATTCAATCGTCCTACTCGAAGCGGGGCCGGACTATGGGCCGCTGGCAGCGGACCGCTGGCCCGCCGGGCTGCTCGATGCCCGCCATCTCCCGAAAACGCACGATTGGGGCTACGGTGGGCGCGCCTATCCAACGCACGAGAATGTCACCGCCTTCGATCGCGCGCGGGTAATTGGCGGCTGCTCCGCGCACAATGGCTGCGTCGCCCTGCTCGGCCATCGCCGCGATTACGACCGCTGGGCGGAACTGGGCAACACCGGCTGGGGCTGGATAGATGTCGCGCCATCGTTCGAGCGAGCGAAGCGCGGCCTGCGTGTCCGCCAGGTGGATAACGCCGAACTGACCCCATTCCACGCTGCCTTCATCGCCGGCGCCACACAGGTCGGCATCCCGCATGTTGCGGATTTGAATAATCCCGACGAACTTCAGGGGGCGGCGGCGTCCCCCGTGAACATCGCCGACGGCATCCGTTGGAATTCCTCGCTCGGCTACCTCGACCCGGTGCGCGACCGCCCGAATCTGCGCATCGTCGGCGATGCGCTCGTGAATCGCGTCGAAGTTATTAGTGGGCGAGCCGTCGCGGTGCATGCGGTGATCGGTGGGCAGCCGATCCGCATCCCCGCCGCACGGATCGTCCTCGCGGCGGGCACGTACGGGTCACCGGCTATCCTCCTCCGCTCCGGCATCGGCCCGGCGGATGATCTGCGGCCGCTCGGTATCGCCCCCGTCCATCCGCTGCCCGGTGTTGGCAGTGGGCTGGTGGATCATCCAACGGTCAAGGTGCATTTCGCGGGGACGGAGCGCCTGCACCGCGCGATGGACGACTTCGAGGCGCGGCAGTGGCGGCCGGACGAACAGTCGCTCGCGAAAGCGCGCAGCCGCCGCTGCACGGAGGCATTCGACTTGCACCTCTACTCCGTCGCTTCGCATCCGCCCGGCGGCGATGGCTGGGTCTATCAGGTCTATGTTAGTTCCGTCCTGCCGCGCTCGGCCGGATCAGTGAAACTCGCCTCCACGGACCCGGAAGCGCCGCCGATCATTGACCACGGCTATCTTTCGGATGTGGACGGCGAAGACCGCGCCGTGCTCGCGGACGGTATCGAATTGGCGCGGGGGATTGGCACGGCGGCGGGCGTCGCGCCGCTCTATGGCGATGAAACCGTACCTGGCCCCGGCCACGAGACGCGCGCCGATCTCGACCGTTTCATCGAGCAGACGGTGGACATCTATTACCACCCGACGAGTACCTGCAAAATGGGGCCAGCGAGCGACCCCTTCGCTGTCGTGGACCCGACCGGGAAAATGCACGGTCTAGATGATCTCTACGTCTGCGACGCCTCGATCTTTCCAACCATGATGCGCGCGAATACAAACCTGCCCGCCGCGATGGTCGCGGAGCATATGGCAGCGGGTATTGTCACTTCGTAGGGGCGGCTCGCGAACCATCTGCTCCAACTAAATCAGGGTATCATCTCCTCTCGACCATTACGAGAGGAGATGCGCCATGTCCATCGCGTGCTGTGCGACCCCGTCATCGCCGATCGTCGGCGACATCGAGACCTTCCTGCGT
>JBPCPB010000282.1:0-8205 GCA_050999735.1 Thermomicrobiales bacterium
ACTGCGCGACCGCTTCGGTGCGATCCATCGCCTCGAATTCTACAACGAGACGGCGATGAACCGGATCATCCGGCGCTCCGCGAAGATCCTCGATCTGAAGTTAGAGGCGAACGGTGGCGCGGAGATCGCCCGCCGCTCTCGCGGCACGCCCCGCATCGCGAACCGTCTCCTCAAGCGCGTCCGCGACTACGCGCAGGTACGCGCCGATGGGATTGCGACGGCGGAGGTCGCCCGCAGCGCCCTCGCCATGCTCGACATTGACGACCTCGGTTTGGACGACACCGACCGCCGTGTCCTGACGACGATTGTCGACAAATTCGATGGGGGTCCGGTCGGCATCGAGACGATGGCAGCGGCAACGAGCGAGGAGACGGACACGATCATGGACGTCTACGAGCCGTATCTGATCCAGTTGGGATTCTTGCAGCGCACGCCGCGCGGTCGGATCGCCACCCGCCGCGCCTACCAGCACCTCGGCATCCCGTACCCGGATCGCCTCGCGCAGCAATCCGCCGCCGCGAACACTTGGCAGAGCGCCCTCCCCGGCCTCGATAACGAACCCGACCCTGACGCCGAACACTGACCGCCGTCGGGGCCACATGGTATACTGCGTCTGTAGGAATGGAGGCAAGCGATGGTCAATATGAATACCGTGCGCCAACCCCCGACCGACTTAAATGACGACGAGAAACGGATATGGGAAGAGGAATCGCGCGCAATGCGCGCACTCCTTGCCAGTCTACCGCCACCCACGCCGATCGAGGAACTTGCTCGCGCACAGGGCGTCCGCATCCCACAGCGTTGGGAGGATCTCTGTCCCGACTGGCCGGAAGGTGAATGGGATGGCGAAGAAGACTTCGATGAAGTGCGGCGTCGCTGGAAAGAGGAGCAGTTGGCACTGGAGCAGGAGCGCTATGCGCGGTTGTTCCCCGACAATGACGCGACGTGAATGACATCGTGTTCTTGGATACGAACATTGTTTCCTATCTCTTTAATCGCGATACGCGGGCGATGTTGTATCGTCCGCATCTTGTCAATAGCACCACGTATCTCTCATTCATGACTGTTGCTGAGATGCATTTCGGCGCGGATCGTGCTCAATGGGGAGACTCGCGGCGTCACCGCTTAAGCGTATTTCTGCGAGGGTATCCGGTCGTTCAGAGTACGCCAGAGATTTGCGTTCTTTGGGGACAGATCACCGCCGCGTGTGAGCATCAAGGAAGGCGAATTGCGGCTGCGGATGCGTGGATCGCCGCCTGCGCGCTCCGTTATGATGCGCCGCTCATCACGCATAACCGCAAAGACTTTGACGCAGTGCCCGATCTCCAGATTATCTCCGAGAACGATTGAAGTCCACGATGAAAGCGCCCGATCGCGATGTCCCATTTCGTACCAGCGATTTTGCCTACGACCTGCCGCCCGAACTGATAGCGCAGGAGCCGCTGGCGGAGCGGGACGCCTCGCGCCTGCTCGTGCTGGAGCGGCAGACGGGCGCGATCACGCATGATGTTTTTCGCAACCTCGGCGCCTATCTGCGTTCCGGCGATTTGCTCGTCATGAACGATTCGCGCGTCCGGCCCGCGCGGGTCTGGGCGGTGAAGCCGTCGGGCGGGCGTTTGGAATTGCTCATTCTCCGGCCCACGGCAGATGGGGATTGGGAAACGCTCGTCAAGCCCGGTCGCCGCGCCCCTGTCGGCACGATCTTTACGCTCGCCGACCGCGCCGGAAACAGCGGGAAGCCGCTGGTGCGGGGCGAAGTGCTGGCGAAAGCGCCGGGCGGCATGACGCGCATCCGCGTGGATGGCCCGCTCGATCCCGTCCTCGCGCGGCTCGGCGAAATGCCGCTGCCGCCCTACATCCACCGCCGCCTGCCGGAAGCGCACGCCGACCGCTATCAGACGACCTACGCCCATGTCACCGGCTCCGCCGCCGCGCCGACCGCCGGCCTCCACTTCACGCCCGCGCTGCTCGATGCACTGCGGGCGAAGGGCGTCCGCACGACGACGGTGACGCTGCATGTCGGCCTCGATACCTTCCGCCCCGTCACGGAGGAAGACCCGACCGCGCACTCGATGCACGCGGAGTGGTACACCGCCAGCGCGGAAACTGCTGCCGTGCTTGCCGAAACAATGCACCGAGGAGGCCGGGTCGTCGCGGTCGGGACGACGAGCGTGCGCGTGCTGGAGAGCGTCGCGGCGCAGCCGGGCGGCTGGCAGGCGGCGACCGAACGCGGTGCGGAAGGGTGGACGCGCCTCTTTATTCGCCCCGGCTACACCTTCCGCGCGGTGGACGCGCTGATTACGAATTTCCACTTGCCGCGCTCGACTCTGCTCATGCTTGTCAGCGCCTTCGCGGGCCGCGAGCATGTCCTCGCCGCCTACGCCGAAGCCGTCCGAGAGCGATACCGTTTCTTCTCCTTCGGCGACGCGTGCCTGATTCTTTGAACCATGAAGACACCAAGAGGGAGAAAGATTGAACACAGAGAACGCAGAGGACACAGAGAGCACAGAGGAGAGAAATATAAAGGCTTCCTCTGTGTCCTCTGTGTTCTTCGTGTTCTCTGTGCTTGATGTTTCTTCTTGGCGTCTTGGCGGTTCAATTCCCTTCCGAGAAGTATTCAAGTGCGGTGACGTTCGCGCGTTTGTGGGCGGAGAGGCGGCCGGCGTAAGGGGCGCGGAAGGTGCCGGAGGTCGGAGCGACATCGCGGTAGTCGCGGCCCACGGCGACCGTAATGTATTTCAAGCCGGGGATGCAGCCGTTCGTCGGGTCGAAGGGGTGCGCGATGAGGCGGCGTGCGTCTACCGGGTCGGGGAGCAGCACCTCGACCCAGGCGTGCGTGCCGCCCTCGCCAAGCAGGTGGCCGGAGACGTACCGCGCGGGCAGGCCGCAGAGGCGGCAAAGGACGAGCATAATGTGGGCGTAGTCCTGGCAGACGCCGTGGCTCGTCGCCAGCGCCTCCGCTGCCGGGGTGCGCACGCCCGTACTGCCATAGGCGTAGGACATCGCGCCGTGTACCCACAGATTGATGCGCTCCGCCAGCGCCACATCATCGCCGCCCTCGGCCTGAAGCGTCGCTGCGACCACGCGCAATGCATCATCGGGCATCGTCAGCACTGTTGATTCGAGGAACACATTTCGTAGGGGCGGTTCGCGAACCACCCTCCCCGAAATGGGCACAGTTGCCGGATCAGCGGTGGCATCCCGCTCGACGACGATCCAGGCGGTGAAGGTGATCTCCCGCTCGACGTGTGCGATGAAAAGACTGAGGATACGGTTGCCGAAATCGTCCTCGGCGCGCTCAATCTCGTACGAAGGCGAAGAGACTTCGAGTTTGTCTGTCACGAGCCGTTGGTCGCCGTACCGCTCCGGCGGGACGATCATCAGCCGCTGGCGAAGGTCGTGAATCTCGCCCGGATAGGCATAGTGCAACCGCTGATGGATGAGGTAGGCCGTCTTGCGGACCTTCGCCCACGCGACGCCGTGATGGTCAATGATGTCGAGTGACCCGATCCGCGTCTCAATCGTGTCGTGCGGCAATCGTTCCCCCATCCGTTTCGCCCGCCGTCGTCGCGGCCTCGATCGGCGCATATTCCGTCTCATCCGTGACGACATCCGACCAAACGGTCATCTGGCGGAAGTTCGCCGCGCCGTAGGTCGTGACCATCGCGACATCCACGGCGTCCCGCCCGCGCCCGATCGGAATGCGGCCGATGCGGGGCGTGTTGAAGCGTGCGTCGAACGTCCACCAGCGATTGCCGAGGTAGACCTCGAACCAGGCGTGGAAGTCCATCGCCGGGTAGGGCGGCGGGATGCCGATGTCCGGCATATAGCCAAAGACGTAGCGCGCCGGGATGTTCAGCGCGCGGCAGAAGGTGACGCCGAGGTGCGCGAAATCCCGGCAGATGCCGCCCCGCGCTTCGTAGACATCCACGGCAGTTGTCAACCCCGTACTTTTGAGGCCATAGATGATGTTGTCGTGAATCCAGTCGCAGACCGCCTGCACGCGCGCCCAGCCCATTGCCGAACCGCCAAACAACTCCCACGCGGTGTTTGAGAGCGCATCCGATAAGCAGTACCGGCTCGGTAATGTGAAGATAATCGCGTCGTTCGGCAACTCCTCGACCGGATGTTGGATCGCCGAGACGTCCACCTCGTCCGGGTCGCCGGAAATCTCCACGACGGCATCGTATGTCAACGCGGAGGGGCCAACAGGCAGCGTCAGTCGCTGGCAACGGTTGCCGTACAGGTCATCGTAATCGTGCGTGGACAGGTCGGGTATCGGTCGCCACGCCTCATGCAGGATGCGGTGCGGATCGTCGTCCCGCGCCTTCACGAGCAGCACTGCTGGCGCCGGCCATGTCGCCTCGTATACAAACTCACATCCGACGCGAACGCGCATCATTTGCCCCCACTCTCATCACTCATCCGACTGCCGGGCAGCATACTGTACGAACGATGGAAGCGAGAAGAGCCCGTTTGCCCAACTTTCTGTCAGAAACGCCATGCAAACGCACGAGAAACGGACGGAGCTGGGGATAAACCGCAGAGGCGCAGAGGACGCAGAGAAGAGTACAAAAGGGATGACAGAACTTTCTTCCCTCTTTCCCTCTCTGCGTTCTCTCCGCCTTTGCGGTTCAATCGGTTTCCCTCATCTTTCCGTATCATTTCAGGATGTCCGCCACCGGGATGGCGAGCGTGGGAAGGACCGTCGAGGCGAGCGATTCGCCGGGCCGGGCGCGTGCGACGAGGTGATACAGGCCGCCGCGCGGCTCGGTATGCCGTTCGACCGTCGCGGCGGCGAGATCAACGATCCATGCCTCCGCGATCCCCGCCGCGGCGTAGAGGGGCAGTTTTATACCCCGGTCGTAGGCGAGTGTCGAATCGGAGACTTCGATCACGAGGATGATGTCGGCAAGCGTGGGCCAGAGATCGCCGGGATCGCGATCGCGCACAATCGCCAGATCAGGCTGCGGCGCGCTCTCGCCGGGAAGATAGATGGGATTTTGCACATTGGGAAGCATCCCCGGTTCGATATGGCGGCTGAGGATAACCGTGAGGCGATTGACACATCGAGCATGCCGGATACCGATCGGACTCATCTGATAAATCTCCCCCTCGATCAGTTCCACCCGGTCATCGTCGGTGAAGATGCCCACTTCGCCCATGCGCTGATACTCCGCCACGGTGAACCGGCGGCGTGCTCTCTCAATGGTCGTGTGTGTAATCGTCTCTGTTGCCATCTGCGTCCCCTTGCGCGCCACTGATTGAACGTTACCCGACAACGAGCAGTATAGCGGCTCCGTTATCTGTCCGAAAGGACGGGAGCAATGCCCTTCGTTGGGGACGTGCATGGCGATGCTTCGGGTGATTGACGCGAAAAGGGCGGCGTAGTACCGTGCGGCCGCACCGGTGAAACACGCTGTCAGGACCATATCCCAGGCGGAGCACACAAACATTCGCAATGAGTCACCCCTTCCTCTTTCGGGAAGCGGGTGCCCTCTGGGCAGTGGGGGGATAGGGCAAATGCTCGAAACAACGATGCGCAATGCCATAGATGCCGACCGGATGATGCGCGATGTCGCATTCCTCAGCACGCTCCAGCGGCATGCCGGGATGGAGGATGAGGCGAAAGCCTTCCGCTACATCGCCGACCAGTGCCGGATGGCGGGGATCGAAGATGTACGCGAGTACGCTTTCGATGCCTTCCTTTCATTTCCGATACAGGGAACGCTGACAATCGCGGGCATCGGCCCGGTCAACGCGAAGACGCGCGCCTTCGCTACCTCCACGAATGGCGAAGAGATCAGCGGCGAGATCGTCTTCGTGCCGACGAAGGGTGGCACCGCACTCTTCAGCGGCGACGGCTCGCATGACTACGACGACATTGACGTGCGGGGCAAGATCGTCATCTCCGACCGGGGGAGGCCGGATACGATTCTCGCCGCCGGGCGCGCCGGGGCGCTCTGCCACATCCATTATTGGGCGAGCGACGAGGATGCAATCCACGAGCAAATCACGACGACGATCTGGGGCACGCCGACACCCGACACCATCGGCAGGTTGCCGATCATCCCATCGCTCGGTGTGACGCGCAATGACGGCCTGCGGATCGCTGAGACGGCGAAGGCGGGCGGGCTGCGCGGCACATTCAGCACCGTTGTTCAGACCGAATGGTGGCGTGTTCCGATTGTCGCTGCACATATCCTTGGAAGGTTTTCAGATGATTTCGCCTTCGCGAACGGGCATGTGGATTCGTGGTATTACGGGACGACGGATAACGCGACGGGCAACGCTGCCTGCCTCGAACTCGCCCGCGTCGCCTGGCTGGCGCGGGACGAATTGGCGCGCGGCGTGCGCGTCGCGTGGTGGACGGGCCACTCGCAGGGACGGTATGCGGGCAGTACGTGGTACGCGGACAATTTCTGGGAAGACTTGCACGCGCACGCGATTATCAATATCAATATTGACTCACCCGGCGCGCGGGGCGCGACGCGCTACGATGTCGTGACAATGAGTGCGGAGACGGAGCGATTCGGCACGGAAATACTCCGCGAGCTGACCGGGCAGCACGCCGAAGCGGAGCGGCCAACGCGGGCAGGGGATCAATCCTTCTGGGGTCCGGGCGTGCCGTCCCTCTTTATGCTGCTCTCCAACCTACCAAAAGAGCAGTGGGCGGCGGTCGGCGGCTGCGGCATGAACTGGTGGTGGCACACCGAGGCGGACACCGTCGAGACTGCCGACCGCGATGTGCTTGCCCTCGATACATGCATCTACGCCGCAACGCTCGCGCGTTTCTGTGGCGGGCCGGTCCTACCCTTGATCCTCGCGGACGCGGCGCGAGAGATTGACGATTTGCTTGCGGCGTATGAGCAGCAGGTGGCGGGCCGCTTCGATCTCACACCGGCACGGGCGCGCGCCGCCGAAGCGATCCGCGCGACGGAAGGCCTGGACGCCCGCGCCCGCACCCTCATTGAGGCAAAGACACGACCGGACGACCCGGAGGCCCGCGCGGTCGTCGCGGCACAGAAGGCAGTGACCCGCGCGCTCGTGCCACTCCGCTACACGGCGGGTAATCGCTTCGATCACGACCCGGCGATGCCCGCGCCCGCCCTGCAACTCTTGCGCGATCTCCCGCTTCTCGCGACACTGCCACCGGAGAGCGACGAGGCGCGTTTCCTGACGACCGCGCTCGTCCGCAAGCGGAACGCCGTTTGCGCCGCATTGCGGGCGGCGGCATTGGCGGCGGGAACCTAACCCCCAACCCCTTCCCTAAAAGGAAGGGGAGCAGGGAGTAAGGTACGACCTTCGCACGAATCAGAACCCCCTCCTTTTAGGGAGGGGGCAGGGGGTAGGTACAATGATGGCACCGGCAACGACGGAATGGCGGGGCGGTGAGGCAGAGACGGCGTTTCTCGGCACGTTGAGCGCGGCGATGCCGTGGGAGTTAATTCACGAGTTTTCGCAGTACGTCCGCGAGTCCGGTACCCAGGGCGAGCAGAAAGCGGTGGACGCGATCACGCGGCGGCTAACGGAGTGGGGCATCCCGCATACGGTCCACCATCCGCGCTGCTTCATTAGCCTGCCGCGCGGCGCGACGGTCGCGGTTACGCTGACGGATGGCGCATCACGCACGCTGCGCGGCACGACGCCCGCCTTCGCCGTCCCAACGGGCGATGCGGGCGTTACCGGGCAGGCGGTCGCGGTCGAGGCGGCACATGCATCGAGTGTCAGCACGATTTTTACCTCCGGCCTCGGCAATGCGCTCGAAGGGCAGGACGTGGCGGGTAAGATCGCCATCCTCAATGGCTTGCCGATGCCCGCGCGGATCGGCGATCTGACGCACGCGGACGTCGCTGCCGCCATCTTCATCAGCCCCGGCAACAATGTCCACGAGGGCATCTGCACGCCGACCTGGGGCACGCCCGATCTCGATACCGTCGGCGCGATGCCCACCCTGAGCGTTGTCGAGGTCAATAAGCCGGACGGGACCTGGCTGATGGAGCAGGCGCGTGGCGGCATGGTGCGCGAAGTGACAATGCAGGCGCACCTTGAGACGCGCTGGCGGGAAATCCCCGTCACCGTCGCGGAAATCCAGGGCGCGGTCGTGCCGGAGGAGTTCGTGCTGGTCCATGGCCACCTCGATTCGTGGGGCGAGGGGATTGGCGACAATGCGACGGGCGACGCGGCGTTGCTCGAACTCGCCCG
>JBPCPB010000452.1:0-4696 GCA_050999735.1 Thermomicrobiales bacterium
CCTCGCTCCCTGCCCGCCCCTCCGCGCGCGTTGCTCGTCGCTCCGCTCCTCGACAACCGTTCGCTTCGCCCCACACGCCTCCGGCTGCTCGCTACGCTCGCGGGCTTCGCTCACTCGCGGCTCCGGGCCGGCCTGGTCGCTCGTCGCCCTTCCTCACTCCTCACTCCATGCCGCGGGCACGGTCCGCGCTCCGTCTCGCCGTCGGTCGCCCGGTCGCTGGCATCACGGCGGACGGGGAGGGAACTCGGCGCGGTTCGGGCCGGGAGCGGGCTGACCGCCCCGCCCCCGGCCACTCCCCGCACCGGGTCGGGTTCGGTCCCTCCCACGCCCTGCTCCAGCGCCGGGGTGCATCCACGAGCGCCGAACCGCCCCACACGCCCCGCTCAGTGACATCAGGAGGCGTTGAAAAACCGACACAGGCGGGAGATGACCTGCCACTCACATGACAAAGCCCCGGCGATCAACCCGGGGCGCTCGAAAGGATGCCACGCCGCTCTCTCCGACGGCCCGGCCGCCCGATTCTCTCACACGATCCGCCGCGCCTTCACCCGCGCCACCAGCCGCCGCAGTCGCCGATCCACCTGCCAGACGTAGCGCATCGTGTAGACCAGCACCCCGATGAGGAGCACGTCCTGAATGTGCATGCCATGCATCACGAACCTCCGTTCTTCAACGAACCCGATCGCCGTCGTTTCGGTGCAGGCACATCCCGTGCCCGACTTTCTTCCCCCATCTGCGCGATCGCCCGCTGAATGATCCCCTGATAGGCTGCCGCGTCGTTCACCGGCAGATCGGCCCGGATCGCTGCCTCGACCTCGACCGCCCGCACAATCACGCTAATCACGCGCGACATCCCCACCGCTTCCGCCGTCGCGCTCTCCCGTTCCTCCGGATTGTCCGAGCCGATCTGCCGTAAGAGGCTCCGCAACCGCTCGATCTCCGGTGACAGCGTCAATCCTTCCGACTGCCGACGACCGGGCGCCCTCCGGGCAGTCGCCGACTCTTCCTCAGCCATTGCTCGACCAGCCCGTCTCCGTCAGGGAGAAGATGATTTTGCCCCACGGATCCCGCTCGCGCACGATCAGGCCGCGCTTCACGAGCGACCGGGTGATCGGATCGCCGTAGCCCGCGTCCGCCAGCTCGACCAGCCACAGCGCCCCGCCCACAGTGCGCATCCACTGCAAGACGAGCGCGTCCTTCTCCGTCTGCTGCTGCTCAGTCGCCATGCCGGATCACCCCATCGCCCGACGGCGCCGCCGACTGCTGACGGGAAGGAGCGTCCGCGACGGGTGCCGACTGCTGACTGTTCACGAGCAGTTGCTTGTGCAGCGAGAGCGAGACCATTCGCCCCAGCGCCAGCCCACTCGCCAGCACGAGCGAGGACGTTGCCCCCGACCAATGCACCGTCCCCGCCCACCCCAACGTCGCGTCCACGAGCGCCGCCGCCAGTCCCGTCAGTGCCGGGAGTGCGTCAATCACGTGCTTGCGCATCCGTCCCCGTCCTTTCCGTGTTGCCCATGAGGGCACGAACAATGCTTCGATACCGAGTCCGTGCCGCGCCCGCCGAGAGACCCACCGCTCGGCCGATCTCCGCCCATTCCATGCCCCGTACCACACAAAGAACCACGATGTCGCGGTCGCCAGGAGAAAGACCGCGAGCCGCCGCGCCCATATCCACTGCACGAATGATCGCCCCCTCCTCGTCAGCCACCGCGTGCCAGCTACCGACCGGCGACTGCCAACGCTCCCCGGCCAGCCGTCGGCAGGCGGTGACGACGCGCCACGGCAGCAGTCCGAACAGGTAGCGCGCGAAGCCGGTCAGCACAGCAACCGCCGGTCGCCATGCTGCCACCAGCCCTTCAAACGCCAGCCACGTCTCCTGTGCCACGTCATCGACCCACACCGATGGCACGAACCGCCCGACCCACCAGACCGCCCGCCGCACGAGCCGCTGCCCGACGATCAGCCAGAGGAGATCGCGTCCGCCCACCTCGCCCGCCTGATAGATGCCTGCCAGCCTGCCGAGCACGATATCCTCCGCGTCCGTGAAGCGATACGCCGGCGCGCTCACGCAACAATCACCCGCAGCCGCAGCGCCTCACGTTCGGGCAATGACAGCGCCCACTCGACTTCCTCCGGCACGACGATCCCCGCGAGCTCGCAGAAGTCGGAGAGCACACAGGCCACCGAGAGCCGTTCCGTCAGCCGAATCTGCTCCTCCAGCAGCAGCCCGAGGTAGGACCGGACGACCTCACTCAGCCAGAACTGATATTCCGGCGATGCCCACCGTTCCCGCGCCCACGCCTCCATCCCCACGCCTCCTTTCCCAGACAACTCGACAAGACGACACGACGATGCGATGATGCTGGCCGGTAGGGAACAAGCGCGTTATCGTATCTGCGGCTCGACCGCGTGCCCTTGATTGCGCTGCACCCCGTCAAAGGCCAAATGACCGTGTATAGATATCTGCGGCTCGACCGCGTTACCGATGAGTGCGGCCACAGCCCAAGACAAAGCGCCCCTACCGACCCCCTGAAGTGTCTATAGATATCAAGGGCGTTCGTTCAATGAAAGAGAGTAACCGATGGTGTTCGATTTCGGCGGTCGGCCGCAGCCATTGCGACCGGAGCGGCGCGAGCCATCCGGCGCAGGCGCGGGTGGGGCCGGTAGCCTGAGCGAGATGGGTTCGGGGGGCCGTCCGTGGTGGCTCTGGCCCGCGGCGGTGCTTGGCGCGCTCGCGCTACTGGTGATCCTGCTCCTGATGACAGCGGGGTTCTGGGCGAATCTTTGGTGGTTCTCCAGCCTCGGATTCCGGAGTGTGCTCATCACGCGCTATGTCGCGACCATCCTCTCCTTTCTCGTCGGCTTCGTGATTGCCGCGCTCTTTATTGGCGCCAATCTTCTCGTGGCGCTGCGTTCGGGCGGCGGGGTTGGCCTGACGGTCGGCGACGTGCGGATCGGTCGGCGGCTCAGCCTGCTCGCCCTGATCGGTGCGACCGTCGCCCTCAGTGGGCTGTTCGCGCTCTCCGTTGCCTCAGAATGGGAACTCTTTCTCCGCTTTCTGAACCGGACACCGTTCGGCGTCAGCGATCCGCAGTTCCATCAGGATGTCTCGTTTTATGTCTTTACTTTGCCTGTGCTGGCGTTTTGGCGCTCGTGGGCGATGTCTCTCATCATTCTGACGGCGATTGCTGTCGCCGCCGTCTACGCGGCGAAACTGGGTGTGGATTTGGCGGAGGGGCGCTTTCATCTGCCGCCGCACACCCGCGCGCACCTCTCGCTGCTCGGCGCCTTCTTCCTGATCGGTATGGCGCTCGGCTACTGGCTCGACACGCGCGAACTCGTCTATTCGACGCGCGGTGTGGTCGAGGGTGCCTCCTACACGGATATCCACGCGCAAATCCCGGCAAACTATATCCTGCTCGGTATCTCGCTTGTCGCGGCGATCTTGCTTGGCATCAACGCCTTTCGACGGCAGATACCGCTCCTCGTCGGGACGCTCGGTGTCTGGGCCGTGGCGGCGGTGCTGATCGGCTCCGGCTATCCGGCGGCGGTGCAATCGGTCAGCGTCCGCCCCAATGAACTCGGCAAAGAACGGCCCTATATTGACCGCAATATCGCCATGACGCGGCAGGCATACAATATAAACCAGGTCGAGACGCAACAACTCCCCGGCGTCGGCGATCCGACGCAGGCGGGTCTCGACGCGAACAAGGCATCCGTCGCCAATATCCGCCTGTGGGATACCAGCGTGCTGTTGAAATCCTACGCGCAACTGCAACAGATCCGGCAATATTACACGTTTAAGGATGTGGACACGGATCGCTATCAGGTGGACGCGCAATACCGGCAACTGATGCTCTCCGCGCGCGAACTCGACCCGGCGCAATTGGCGGCGCAATCGCAGACGTGGCAGAACCAGCACCTCATCTATACACACGGCTACGGCGTCGTCGCGAGCACTGCGAACGAGGTCGTGGGCGGGGGCAACCCGAACATCATTCTCGGCGACATCCCGCCGCGCGGGCCGAGCGATTTGCAGGTGCAGGAGCCGCGCATATACTACGGCGAAGTGACAAATGACTACGTCTTCGTGAAGACGAAACAGCCCGAATTCGACCGCCCGTCCGGGACGGCGGCGGAATCGCAGGGCGTCTATACGACGTATGCCGGCAATAATGGCGTCCCGGCGGGCAGTTTCCTGCGCAAAGCGGTGATCGCCGCCTATCTGGGCGAGCCGAAAATCCTCCTCAGCGGCGACATTACCGGCGATGCCCAAGTGCTTTTCCGTCGGAATATTACCGACCGCCTGAATGCCGTCGCCCCCTTCCTGCGCTATGACAATGATCCGTATCTCGTCGTGATGGATGGCCGCCTTGTTTGGGTCAACGATGCGTACACCCTGACGAATCGCTACCCGTATGCGACGCAGTTCAGCGGCGGGAGCGCCATGACGGGCGGCTTCAATTACATTCGCAACAGCGTCAAGGCGACCGTGGACGCCTATGATGGCACGGTGCGGCTGTATGTCGTTGACCCAACCGATCCGATTGTCGCCACCTATCAGAAAATCTATCCGTCGTTGTTTACGCCGGGGAGCGCCGCATCGCCGTCACTCCGGGCGCATTTTCGCTACCCTGAGGACTACTTCAACGTCCAGACGGCGATCTACACGCGCTACCATGTGACGGATGCG
>JBPCPB010000454.1:0-6637 GCA_050999735.1 Thermomicrobiales bacterium
ATCTCATCCCGCGCCTCATCCCGCCGGACGAATGGCAGTTGATCGAAACGGGTCTTCAGCAGCGCATCCGCGCCCTCAACATGTTCATCCACGACATTTACCACGATCAGGAAATCCTCGAAGCCCATATCGTGCCGCGCCAGTTGATCGTCCGGGCGCGCCACTTCCGCCGCGAGGTCGTCGGCATAGATGTGCCGCATAACCTCTACATCCACATCGTCGGCAGCGACCTCGTGCGCGACGCGAGCGGGCGGTATCTGGTGCTGGAAGACAATTTGCGCAGCCCGAGCGGCGTCTCGTACGTCCTCGCGAACCGGACGACGATGCGGCGCGTGCTGCCGGATTGGTTTGGCGAATTGGGTGTCCGCTCCGTGGATCATTATTGCAGCCAACTGATCGAAAATCTCCGCGCCCTCTCGCCTCGCCCCGCCGCACGCGGCTCCGGCGGCCCGACGGTCGTGCTGCTCACGCCGGGCATCTACAACTCGGCCTATTTCGAGCACGCCTTTCTCGCCCAGCAGATGGGCATCGAACTCGTCGAGGGGCGCGATCTCTTTGTTGTAGATAACCGTGTCTATCTCCGCACGACGCGCGGGCGCGAGCCGGTGGACGTCATCTATCGCCGCGTGGATGACGAATTCCTCGATCCGCTCGCCTTCCGGCCGGAGAGCATGCTCGGCGTCGCGGGCCTCCTCGGCGCAGTGCGGACAGGCAATGTCGCGCTCGCCAACGCGATCGGCACGGGCGTCGCGGACGACAAGGTGATCTACCACTACGTCCCGGCGATTATTCGCTACTATCTGAACGAAGAACCGATCCTCGGCAATGTGCCGACCTATTTACCGTCCGACCCCGAACAGCGGGAATACGTCATCGCGCACGCGGGTGAACTCGTTATCAAGGCGGCGAATGAAAGCGGCGGCTACGGCATGCTGATCGGCCCCAGCGCCAGTGAAGAGGAGATCGCGGAATTCCGCGCCCGCGTCGCCGCCAACCCGCGCGACTACATCGCCCAGCCCGTCGTCCCGCTCTCCCGCAGTCCGTCATTCATCCCCGGCGATGTGGGCGATGGCGGGCGGCTCGAAGGCAGACACATTGACCTGCGCCCCTACATCCTTAGCGGTCCGAAAGAGATCCAAGTCCTCCCCGGCGGTCTCACCCGCGTCGCCCTCCGCCGTGGCTCGCTCGTCGTCAATAGCAGCCAGGGTGGGGGAAGCAAAGATACGTGGGTGCTCAGGTAGGACTAAGGGCCGAGGACTAAGGACTAAGCGGGGAAGGGAGCGATGGATGGCGAAGATTGAGCGATTTGAGGATTTGTTTGCTTGGCAGAAAGCGCGGGAACTAACCCGCGTAATTTATCAAGTGACGCAACGGGGGAAATTCGCGAAAGATTATGGACTTGCGAATCAGATACAACGTGCATCCGTCTCGATCATGTCCAACGTCGCTGAGGGATTTGATCGTGGCGGACGCGCGGAGTTCCATCAATTTCTTTCCATTGCAAAAGCGTCCTGTGCGGAGACACGATCGCTACTCTATGTTGCGCTTGATGCCGAATATCTAAATCAGCCCACTTTCGACCGATTGATCGAACGCGCGGACGAAGTAATTCGAATTGTTGCTGGTCTCCGCTCTAAGGTCGCCCAACAACGCGATGAGCAACGGATAGAACGAGGCGCCACATGAGAGTCGGCCGCAAACGCTTAGTCCTTAGTCCTCAGTCCTTAGTCCTGCGAGCGAAGCGATGCTGAGCCGTATTGCTGAATCGCTCTACTGGATCGGGCGGTACGTTGAGCGGGCCGAGGATACGGCGCGCATCACGGACGTTAACTACCACCACACGCTGGAGATGGGCGCGTCGCCGGAGGCGCGGGAACGGCGTCGGCAACATTGGGAAGCGCTCGTCATCATCGTCGGCGAGGCGCCGCGTTTCTTCACGATGCACGAGCAGGCAAACGAAGAGACGGTGCCGCCGTACCTCACCTTCGCGACTGAGAACCCGCACTCGATCGTCTCCTGCGTCGCCCGCGCCCGCGAGAATGCCCGCACGATGCGCCATCAGATCGCCAGCGAGATGTGGGAGGTCCTCAATCGCTTCCACCTCGAGTTGCAGCGGTTACAGGAGTTTGGGGAGACGCCCGTCAGTGCGGAGAATGTCCATCTTTTCTACCGTTCGATCAAGGAGTTCAGTCATCTCTTCCAAGGCATCACCGACAGCACGATGCCGCGCGAGGAAGGATGGTATTTCCTCCAGGCCGGTAAGTTTCTCGAGCGTGCCGAGAAAACCGCCCGCGCGCTCGACGTGAAGTATCATCTCCTCGTCGCCGACGCGACGGAGACAGGACTAAGGACTAAGGACGTAGGACTAAGTGATGAATCTCCCCCGCTTAGTCCTACGTCCTTAGTCCTTAGTCCTCTCCCTGGTGACTGGGACCAGTGGCTTGCGGTGCTCCGCTCGCTCTCCGCGTACGAGGCGTATCACAAGATTTATCGCAGTACCGTCCACCCGCGCTCGGTCATCGAGATGCTGACACTCTCCCCGATCTTTCCCCGCTCCATCCGCTTCGCCATCGGCGAGGTAGACGCTGCCCTTGCCCATATCAGCAATGAGCAACGAGCGGGTGCCCTTTGGGCAGGAAGCAATGAATGGGTCGGTGACTCGCTCAGTCCTCAGTCCTCAGTCCTTAGTCCTTCTCAGGAGGCGGAGCGTGCGGTGGGCCGCCTGCACAGCACGCTGGCGTACCAGCGGGTGGAGGAGGTTTTCGCGGTGGATTTGCACGAATACCTCCTCGACATTCAACGGCAATGTTTCCAGATTGGCGAGCATATCCAGGCGCAGTATTTCGCGCCCCGTATCCTGCGCGCCGAGGAGGTGATCGCGTGAGATTTTCCCTGACCCATCACACTGCCTATACCTACGCCAGCCCGGTCCACGAGAGTTTCAACGAGGTGCGCTTGCAGCCTGTCTCCGGCAAGACGCAGACGTGCCTCGACTTCGATCTGACCATTGACCCGCCCGCAACGGTGATCACCTTCCGCGACTACTATGGCAACAGCGTCCACGATTTCGGCGTTCCCTACCAGCACGATCATCTGACCATCGAGGCAACGAGCGACGTCGTCACCTTTGCCGATGCCGATGTGCCGCTTTCCGGGCCGCGCGGTGGCGAACCGGACGCCTCACCGCCTCTCGCGCGGCTCGCGGACGACCCGTTGATCGCGGACGAATACGCCGAATTCCTCGGCCCGAGCGCCTATGTCGCCCTCGATGCCGCGTCGGAAGGGCTGGCGCACGCCCTGCTTGCCACCGCCCCGGAGACGACGACATTCGCCTTCCTCCAGCGCGCCTCTGTCTACATTCGCGATCACTACACGTATCAACTCGGCACGACGAATGTCCACTCGACCGTCGCGGATGTGATCGCGGGCGGCAGCGGCGTCTGCCAGGATTTCGCGCATCTCCTCCTCTCTCTCTGCCGCCATGCGGGCCTCCCGGCGCGCTATGTCAGCGGCTACCTCGGCGACATCACGGAGAGCGGTGCATCGCACGCGTGGGCGGAGGCATTCGTGCCGCCGTACGGCTGGATCGGGGCGGACGCGACGCTCGGCGCGCCCTGCACCGGGCGGCATGTCAAGATCGCTGTCGGGCGGGACTACGCGGATGTCGCCGTTGTGCGCGGGACATACCGAGGGGGCACGGAGGCGCTGATGACCGTTGAGGTGCATGGCGCCGTGCGCGATGAGCGCCAGGGACTGACGATGGCGCGCGCCACCGGCCGCGATCGCACGCGCGGCAAACTGATCCAGTATCAGACCGTCGGCGCCATGTCGCAGTTGCAGCGGCTCGGCGCGATGACGCAAACCCTCGGTACGATGACGCAGACGCTGCATGCCGAACCCGGCTACCTGCCCGGCCAATCGGACGAGTCGGACGTACCCCATCAGCAGCCGCAGCAGCAGGAGGAAGTTCGGAGTTCGGAGTCCGATGTTCGGAGAATCTCACTTCGAACATCGAACTCCGAACTTCCCCCTCCTCGTTGCTCATTACTCATTGCTCGTTTACACTCACTCTCGCTGCCAGGCCAACGGTGGCGGGAGGCGGCACGCGACGGCACGCAGGAGAGAGGGCAGCAATGGCGGTGCAACTCTACGTCGGAACCGAGCGAGGTTTGTTCACACTGAATGAGGGGCGGCGGGGCTGGCAGCGGACCCACACGACCCTGGAACGCCAGCGGATTGTCGCCCTGGACTACAATCGCTCCAGTCCGAACCTCCTCTACATCGCGGTCGAGCGCGAGGGCATCTACAGTTCGAGCGACGCGGGCCATTCCGCGATCTTCCGGGTCGGCGGCGACGCGCACTGTGTCCATGTCCGCCGGGATGCGCCGAAGACGATCTACGCCGGGATGGACCGCGCGATGGTCTGGGCGAGCGGTGATGGCGGCGTCCGCTGGGAACGGCTCGATACCTTCCGCGAGCTGTGGGGCGATCCGGAGGAAGTCGCGCGGCACCCCCGGCCGCGCGGCATCGTACGCGCGGTAATCGGCGTGCCGGAGGAGAAATACGGCATCATTGCCGGGCTTGACCCGGAAGGACTGGCGTTCAGCCTGGACGACGGCCATATCTGGAACTTTGTCGAGGGCAGCCCGCCCGGTATCCGCGCACTTGCCGTCAGCCCCGTCAACCGCGCATACCTCTACGCCGCGACGGACCACGGCATCTGGCGCAGTATCAACGGCGGCAATGACTGGATCGAAAGCACCATTGATCTCCCGGCGGGCACGATCACCTGGGTGAGCGCGACCGCGGACGATCTCTTTACCTGCGTGGACAACACCTTCTACCGCGCCCCGCAAGGCGTCCCAATCTGGCGGCCGATCACCACCACACCGACCGCGCGCATGACGGCCATCGCGATGGACGACACCGACCCCCGCCCGGGCGGCAGCCTCTACTACGGTACGGACGAGGGCAACATCGTCCGCAGCATGGATGGCGGCAGCACCTGGACCGAGATCGCACACGACCTCCCACCAATCCACTGCCTCACCGTCACCCAGGAGTAAGCGCCGGTTTCAAAACCATCAAGGCGCCAGGAGAGGGGACTTAACACAGAGAACACTGAGCAGGAATCTTTATTATCTCTTCTCTGGGAAGCGTCTAAAAGGTGATCGGTCATCGCAAATACTCGGTTGGTAGCGCGGGCTTTCCAGCCTGCGTCCCGAGCGTAGGCTGGAAATCTGCCCATGCTGCCCAAAGGGCGCCCGCACCCGGCTACCGGGATCGGCGGCGCTCGGCAGACGATCACCTTTTAGACGCTTCCTCTTCTCTGTGCCCTCTGCGCTCTCTGCGCGCTCTGTGCTAAAGTCCTTTCCTTGCGTACTGGCGGTTCGGTCTGCAATCAGTTCTACACCGCATTCGCGCGCAGGGTGGCGGGAGCAACCAGACGGTGCATGGCGCGCTCGACATCCGCGTAGGCATCGCGAATACCGTCCACCCGCTCCCGCACGCCATCCATCAAACCCGCCGCGCTTCGGCGTTCGAGCGTTTCGCACAAGGCGGCGAGGGCGGTCGCGCCGAAGAGGGCGCTCGTGGATTTCATCGTGTGCGCGGCGGCCTGGAGTGCACCCGCATCGTTCGTATCGAAGGCATCGCGCATCGCGTTCAGAAGGCGGGGCGCGTCGTCGAGGAAGCAGGCGATCAAACCGGCCAGACCGTCCTCTCCATCATCACCGACCAACGTGCGGATATCGTCGAGCGTCGCGGCATCCAGCAGCGTGTCGAGCGGGTCATCGCGCTCCGCGACATCCGATAGCCGCTCGCGCGCGCCCGTCTGTACGGCAACCGGGCGGGCGCGCTCCAGGGCCACTACCAGCGCGGCGACTTGCACCGGCTTGGTCACGTAGTCATCCATGCCCGCATTGAGGCACTTTTCGCGGTCGCCCTGCATCGCATCGGCAGTCATTGCGATGATACAGGGGCGCTCGGCGCGCGGCCAGCGCTGACAGATGCGGCGCGTCGCCTCCAGGCCGTCCATCTCCGGCATTTGCACATCCATCAGGATGACATCGTACGGCTGCCGTTCGAGCGCCTGGATCGCCTCCAGACCGTTCCCCGCGACATCGGGGCGGTAGCCCATCTTTGTCAGTAATTGCACGGCGAGTTTTTGATTCACCACGTTATCCTCGGCGATAAGGATTCGCAGCGGCATGCGTTCGGCGAGATGCAGATCAAGGCGTTGCGCCGCAACGACCGGGAACGCTTTGCGCGGCAGCGCGTCGAAGATACCCATCAGCACATCGTGCAGTTGCGATTGCTTGATCGGCTTGGAGAGGAAAGCGGCGAAGTGTGCCTGATCGCCCGGCTCCCGGCGACCCATCGAGATGAGCATCACGAGCGGGAGCGACGCCGCGTCGCGGTGCATGCGGATTGCCGCCGCGAGCGCGAGACCATCCATGTCGGGCATCTGCATATCGAGGATCGCGACATCGAAGGGATCGCCGCGCCGGATCCACTCCAGTGCCGTCGTGCCCTCCGCCGCGCTGCGTGCCCGCATGCCCCAGTTCTGCGCTTGCAGGGTGAGAATGCGGCGATTCGTCTCGTTATCGTCCACGATCAGAATGCGCCGACCGGCGAG
>JBPCPB010000511.1:0-7794 GCA_050999735.1 Thermomicrobiales bacterium
CGGGGAGCGAGGATCTCTAAGGAGCGGAGGCTTCAGCCGGAGGTTTCGGCCAAGGCGGTTTTCCCCCAGAGGTTTCGCGGGCGGAATCCCACGCTACCATTACGACCCTTCGCTGCCACTCAGCAACTGCTCGACGAATCGGGTATGGACCTCGCCGCGCCGGAACCGGGCATCACGCAGGATGCGGAGGTGGAACGGGACGGACGTAGCGATACCGCCAATGATCGTCTCCTCAAGCGCCCGCCGCATGCGGTCCAGCGCCTCTTCCCGCGTCTCCGCCCAGACAATCACCTTGCCCAGGAGCGAGTCATAGAACGGCGGGATGCGATACCCGGCGTAGAGGTGGCTGTCCACACGCACGCCGGGGCCACCGGGCGGCACATATTCGGTAATCGTACCGAGCGACGGTGCGAAACCCCGATCCGGGTCTTCCGCCGTAATCCGACACTCGATCGCGTGCCCTTGCATCGTACGAGGGCGCTCCGGGAGCGTCAAGGGTTCGCCCGCCGCGATCCGCAACTGCCACACGACTAAATCCACGCCGGTCATCATCTCCGAGACGGGGTGCTCGACCTGGATACGCGTATTCATCTCCATGAAATAAAAGCGTCCGTCGCCGTCCATCAGGAACTCCAGCGTGCCCGCGCCGCGATATCGTAGTTCCTTCGTCCCCCGCGCCGCCAAATCCCACAACGTTTGCCGCTGCCGCGCTGAGAGGCCCGGCGCGGGCGATTCTTCCAACAGTTTCTGATGCCGACGTTGGAGGGAGCAATCGCGCTCGCCGAGGAGGACGACTTTGCCCTCGCCATCGCCGAGGACCTGCACCTCGATGTGGCGCGGCGCTTCGAGGAACCGCTCAATATACATCTCGCCATTGCCGAATGCTGCCTCCGCCTCCGCCCGCGCGAGGGGCAGGACGCGCTCCAACTCGGATTCGGAGCGTACGATCCGCATACCGCGCCCGCCACCGCCCGCCGCCGCCTTGAGCATGACGGGAAAGCCAATTCGGCGCGCGGCGCGCAGCAGATCGCTGTCGTTCGTGGCGGGCGTTTCGAGACCGGGAAGGATCGGCAGCCCCGCGCGGCGCATCGTCTCGCGCGCCGCCGCCTTGTCCCCCATCCGCTCGATCGTCTCCGCGCGCGGGCCGATAAAGGTGATGCTCAATTCCTCGCACATTTCCGCCATGTAGGCGTTTTCAGCGAGAAAGCCGTATCCGGGATGGATGGCGTCGCAGCCGGTCAGTTGCGCCGCCGTGACGATGCGGGGTCGGCTCAGGTACGACTGCGCCGCTGGCCCCGGCCCAATACAGACCGCCTCGTCCGCCAATCGCACCGGCAGCGACTCCCGATCCGCCTCGGAATATGCGACGACCGCTGGCAATCCCACATCCCGACAGGCGCGCAAAATCCGCAGCGCAATCTCCCCCCGGTTCGCGATCAATACCTTCTGCAACATTGGCTAACCCTTTGAACCGCAGAGACGCAGAGGACGCAGAGACACACAGAGAAGAATGAATGAATTCGGATTCGTTTTCATCACTTTCATCTCTGAATCCTCTGGCCCTCTCTGCGTCCTCTGCGTCTCTGCGGTTCAATTGTTTCCCGTAGGCATGGAAACGGGCGGCTGTGATACCGCCCGCGCCGTCTTGCATGGTCTATGTTACTGCATGACCATGCCGCCGTCCACATGCAGGACGGCGCCGGTCATGTAGGCGGCGGTGGGTGAGGCGACGAAGGCGACAACAGCCGCGACATCTTCCGGCGTGCCCAGGCGACCCATCGGCACATGTTCGAGGATTTTGCCGCGCATATTTTCCGGGATCGCATCCGTCATCTCCGTCGCAATGTAGCCGGGAGCGATGGCGTTGACGGTGATACTGCGCGAGGCGACTTCGCGCGCGATAGATTTTGTGAAGCCGATCAGGCCCGCCTTCGCGGCAGCGTAATTCCCCTGCCCCGCGTTTCCAATTAGCCCGACGACGCTGGCGATGTTGATGATTCGCCCGCTCCGCTTGCGCGGCATCGGGCGGAGGGCGGCGAGTGTCGTGTGGAAGGCGCCCTTCAGATTCGTGTCGAGCACGGCATCCCAGTCGTCATCCGTCATCCGCATCAGCAGTTGGTCGCGCGTGATCCCGGCGTTGTTGACGAGTACATCAATCCGCCCGTACTGTTGGATCGCCGTCTCGATCAGCCGCTCGGCGTCGTCGCGGTTGCTCACGTCGCCCTGCACGAGCGTCGCCTCGCCGCCCGCCTCGGTGACGGCCCGCGCAGTCTCCTGCGCCGCCGCCCCGCTCCCCTTGTAATTGACGATCACTGCCGCCCCATCCCGCGCGAACCGCACCGCAATCGCCCGCCCAATCCCCCGGCTCGCCCCTGTCACGACGACGATTTGTCGTTCTTTTTCTTCGGCCATTTGGTAGCACCTCTCTCCTGGCGGACTGTCCGGTACCGCTTACCTATGTTGAGGCACCAAGAAGTTGTTCGAGGTAACGCACAAGTTGGATCCTCGTACTTAGATCATCCTCTTGCTCGATTGCTTTACGCAATGCACCGATTGCTTCTGTTGCACCAAGGTCACTGAGTGCAAAAGCAGCGCATCGGCGTACGACTTCATTTTTGCTGCTGAGTGATCGAATGAGAACGGGAATAGCAGGACGATATCGCACGGCCGCAAGAGCCAGTGCGAGTGTAGAGTGCATCCCTTCTCGTCGTTCCTTACCCTCGATTCGTTGCAATAAGATGGGCCCAACATGCGGATCACCTACATCACCAATATGTATAAGTGCATCTGCGGCTTCGCCCCGAACTCTTGGCGAACGGTTGCTGAGGTAGCGAACAATCGTTGGCACCGCACTTTTCGCCTGTCTCCGGCCCAATACTTCGAGGAGTACAGATCGCGAGCGTGTCGTCGGCGCGATTTCCAGTGCTCGGAGCAGTTCTCGAACACTCGC
Organism: Thermomicrobiales bacterium; assembly: GCA_050999735.1. Lineage (GTDB taxonomy): Bacteria > Chloroflexota > Chloroflexia > Thermomicrobiales > JALYUS01 > JALYUS01. The sequence goes on from JBPCPB010000511.1 coordinate 2,951, forward strand.
TTCGCGTTCGAGTCGACTTTCTGCGGATAGAAATGCTTGGCAGGGTCAGTTACAACATTAATGTCCCAATCCTTATGTCGTCGCCATGACAAGTCAAGCGGCGCTTCAAGAATAGAGATGATCTCATCTGCAAGCAATGTCTTCTTCATCACGCCAGCAACGCGTCGCTCGTCTGCGTCCGCGCCTCTTTGTCGGTGCGTTTGATGAGGCCGGAAAGGACGCTGCCGGGGCCGATTTCGAGGTAGTCGGTGATGCCCGCGTCGCGCATCGTCTCGACAGCGCGCACCCACTGGACGGGCGAGAAGATGTGGTGAATGAATTCGGCGCGCAGGTCGGCGGCGATAGCGATCGGTTGACCGTCCACATTTGCCATGATCGGCACGGCGGGATCGGTGAGGTCAGCCTCTTCGAGGAATGGCGCGAGGGCATCAGCGACGGGGCGCATCAGCGAGGTGTGGAAAGCCGCCGAGACGGGAAGCATGATTGCCCGGCGCGCGCCGCGTTCCTTCGCGAGGGCAGCGGCGCGTTCGACATCTTCCCGGCGTCCGGCAATCGTTACCTGCCCCGGTGCATTGATGTTCGCAACCTCGACATTCGCCTCCGCCGCGAGCGCCTGCACCACTTCGGTTTCCATGCCGAGAATGGCCGCCATCGCGCCGTGCCCGTACTCCTGCATCAGTTGACCACGCCGCCGCACGAGGCGCACGGCGTCCGCGAGCGGGAGCGCGCCGGTGCAGACTGCCGCCGAATACTGGCCGAGACTATGCCCGGCGGCGAAGGCGGCGTCCGGCAACTGCCCGCGCCGCTTCAGCGCCTCGAACTGGACGACGCTGACGACGAGGAGCGCCGGTTGCTGTGTGTCCGTCTGCTGGAGCGTGGCATCCGGGCCGTTCCAGATGATGTCGCTCAGCGCGAAGCCGAGCGCGTCGTCCGCTTCCGCGAAGCGCTGCCGCGCCTTGGGTTCAGCATCGGCGAGCGCCTTCCCCATGCCAACCGATTGCGAGCCTTGCCCCGGAAAGACCCATGCCGTCGCGGTCACGCCTTCCCTCCTTCGCCCCGGCCCCAGCGGATCACCGATGCGCCCCACGTCAACCCGCCCCCGAAGGCAACGAGCAGCAAGTTCGCCCCGTCATGCAGCAACCCTTGATTGGCCGCCTCGGAGAGCGAAATCGGAATCGTCGCGGCGGAGGTATTGCCGTATCTATCAATATTGACCCAGACACGATCGCGCGGCAGATCGAGCCGCTTCGCTGTCGCCTCGATGATGCGCAGGTTGGCTTGATGGGGGATGAGCATGTCAATCTCGCGGAAATGCATACCGGCGCGCGCGATTGCCTCAATCGCCGCGTCTCCCATCGTCCGCACGGCAAATTTGAAGACCTCGGAACCCTCCATCGAGATGTACTGGTCATGCCGGTCCAGCATCTCCCGCGTCATGGGCAATGTCGCGGTACCACCGGGGGATTTCAGAAGGCGGCCGCCATTGCCGTCCGCGCCGAGGGTCAGCGAGAGCAGGCCGCGCGGCTGGTCCGTCGCTTCAAGGACGACCGCGCCCGCGCCATCGCCGAAGAGGACGCAGGTGCGGCGGTCGGTATAGTCAGTCAGGCGGGTCAGCGTCTCCGCGCCGATGACGAGGATGCGCGAGTAGACGCCGGTGCGGATGAACTGCGTCGCGGTAGCGAGGGCATAGATAAAGCCGGAGCAGGCCGCACCGATATCGAAGGCCGGGATGCGCGTCACACCGAGCAGGCTCTGGACGACACAGGCGGTACTGGGAAAGAAATAGTCCGGCGTAGCGGTGGCAACGATGATCAGATCGAGGTCGGCCGGTTCGAGGCGGGCGACGGCGAGCGCGTTGCGGGCGGCATTCGTCCCGATCGTCGCGGTCGTCTCGCCCGGTGCGGCGACACGACGCTCGCGGATGCCGGTACGCGACATAATCCATTCGTTGTTCGTCGCCACCATTCGCTCGAGGTCAGCGTTCGTCAAGACGTGTTCGGGCAGATAGTGACCCCACCCGGTGATCGCCGCATACCGCTCGCGTTGTTCCGCCATGCCCGCGCGCCCCTTCCCGTTCGCATCCATCGCCGCTCCGCGTAGCATACCAAACGACGGCGCCGATTCGCGCGCTCTATGCAGCGGGTGAGGTGCCTGACGGCGCGGCCACAAAAACGGGAGTGGCGATGACCACTCCCGTTCTTCATGTCGCCTTGACTGCCGCGAAGACTATTGCTCCGTGCGGCGGGTGCGCTGCTTGATCTCGATGATCTGGTTGCCGCGATACTGGCCACACGTCGGGCAGACATGGTGCGAGCGCATGTACGAGCGGCAACTCGGGCAGACAACGAGATGCACCGGCGCGATGTGATCGTGGCTGCGGCGCATGCCCCGCTTCCCGCGCGAACAACGAAACTTTGGTACGGCTCCCATGCGCGTGCGCTCCTATCGTCATAGTGAAAACCCGCGTTCGGCGCGCGGGCGTCCGCGTCAATCGCCTATCGTCCGCGCATGATAGCCTATGCGCCTTCATCCCGCAAGAGCGTTTCGAGGACGGCGAACGGATTGGCCGCTTCGTCGGGCGTCGTCTCGTCGAGGATGACCGGCTCCGTGCCCGGCTTGACCGGCTGCATCGGCAAGGCAACGAGCAGCACCTGCCGAAGCGGCTCGCGCAGATCAATCTCGTGATTCTCGCCGACCGGAAAGACCTCCGGCTCATCGGTAGGGTCGTCTTCGTACTCAATCGCCCGGCCGGTGGCGAGGTCAATTGTCGGGCGGAACTGCTCGGCAAACTCGGCCTCGACAGGCTGTGGGAAGATGTCCAATGTCCGCACGCACTCCAGGTCCACGACCGCATGGACGATCCCTTCGGCAAGCACGTCCGCACCGACGCGCATGAGCCGGAATTCGGCATGGACGGCGCGCGCGACGAGGTCACGGTCGAGATCGAGCGACGGCACATCGAGGATGTACCGCCGCGTCCGCCCCATCCCGTCGCTCTTGAGGTAGTCCACGACATTGATCGCCGTGTCGGTGAGATGTTCTACTGGTCCTGGCATCGCTCGCCTCCGGGCGCGACCATGCAACCCGCTTGTCTACCGCTCCACCACACAGATACCGTGCGGTGGAGCGCGTGATTAAACCGACAAAGTATAACGCACAAGGTATGGTTTCGCAAATGCGATTGGCCTGCCAGCCTGCCTCCGGAGAGTACTGACTGGTTGCTAACCCACCCTTCGGTGTATCATTCGCCGTTGGGAGGAACGCCAACGCGGTTGGGAACACCATGATCCGGGAAAGGCCGTATGCCCAGAACACCTCTCCACGCGCTCACCTGGTTCCACGATGACGGCCTCTATGCGTTGTCTATTCAGGGTCATATCGAGCAGCGCTTTCGGCCAACAGACGAAGAAGCGTGGCAGGCATGGCTGCGTACGGTGACTTCCTTTGCCTTCCACGGTGCATCCGGCAGTCTCAATGTCTATCTCGAAGCGCGGGCACGAGGAGGGCGATACTGGTATGCCTACCACACCGCCGGGGGTCGCACCCACAAGCGCTATCTCGGGCGGACGGCAAGGGTCTCGTTCGCACGCTTGGAGGAGGTGGCACGCGCCCTCGCGAGCGGGCCAGGGCCCGCTCCGCTAACGCCCACACAAACAGAACGGGAAGCCGAAAGCGGATCGCGCGTCGCCCTGTCCGACGCTTCGCGCGAGGCCGAAGCGCCGGTCACGCTGCCGGCGACAAAGTTCGCTCCGCCGCGCCTGCCGATCGCGCTGGTGGGGCGGGATCGCTTGCTCGCCAATCTGGATGTCGCCCTCTCGACTCCCCTGACGCTGCTCTCCGCCTCCGCCGGGTGGGGGAAGACGACGCTGCTCGCGGCATGGGCCCGCACGCATCCTCACCAGATCGCCTGGCTCTCTCTGGATGCGCTGGACGATGATCTCACGCGCTTCTGGATCGCCGTGTTCGCGGCGCTGCGCACCTGCATGCCGGGTGTCGGCACGACCGCGCTCGCCATGGTGCGCTCGCCCCAACCCCCGCCGATTACCGCAGTCGTCACCGCCCTGCTTAACGAGCTCGCCGATGCCGGGGAGCAGGGCGCGCCAATCGTGCTCCTCCTCGATGACTATCAGTTGATCGGAGAGCAAGCGATTCACGAGTCTCTCCTCTTCTTCCTGGAGCATCTCCCTGCGCATGTGCATCTGCTGATCGCCAGCCGTGTCGATCCGGACCTTCCCCTCGCGCGCTTGCGCGCCCGGGGGCAGTTGACCGAGATCCGCGCCGCCGATCTGCGCTTCACGCGCGAGGATGCTGACACCTTCCTCCGGCAGACGCTCGGATTCCCGCTCGCGGAAGACGAGGTGCTGGCCCTGGAGCGGCGCACCGAGGGGTGGGTCGCCGGGCTCCAAATCGCGGCGCTCTCGCTGCGCAAGTAGGAGGACCGCTCGGCGTGGCTCGCGAGCTTCACCGGCAGTCATCGCTATCTGCTGGACTACGTGCAGGACGAAATCCTGGCGCCGCAGTCGCCACCCATCCAGCGTTTCTTGCTGCAGGTCGCCGTGCTCACGCGGCTGAACGCCGCTTTGTGCCAGGCCGTGACCGGGGAGCCCGCGAGTCAGGAAATCTTAGAGGCCCTGGAGCGCGCCAATCTCTTCGTGATTCCCCTCGATGAGCAGCGGCAATGGTATCGCTTGCACGACCTGTTTCGCGAGGCATTGCTGGCCCAGATACACGTCAGCGAACCGGAATTGCTCCCGCACGCACACCAACGAGCGGCAGAGTGGTACGCGGCGCACGGCGAAATCCGTGAGGCGATTGCGCACGCCCTGGCCGCAAAAGCCTATCCC
>JBPCPB010000028.1:0-14493 GCA_050999735.1 Thermomicrobiales bacterium
CGCGGGACGACGGAGCGGGGGCGGAGGAGGAAGCAGCGGGGAACAGGGGAGGGGCCCCCCCCCCTCCGCCCCCCCCCCCCCGCTACTCGTTCACAATGGTGATGTCGTCGCACGAACCGCCCCGCTCGGACCCATCGCGCAGGAATAGCCGGGCGCGCAGCCGGTCATCGGATTCGTGGGGAGAGCAAACCCGGCATCGCGCAGTAATACCGCGACGCGGCAAAGCGGGAAACCAACAACCGTGGTGTAGCACCCCTCGACCGAGGCGACGAGCGCGCCGCCCGCGCCCTGCACGGCGTATGCGCCCGCCTTATCGAATGGCTCATCGGTAGCAAGGTAGGCGCTGATGGCGACCTCGGTGTACGGGTGCATGGTCACCGTCGCGGTTTCGACGAGGGCGGTTTCCGTGCCGTCCGGGGCGATCAACGCGACACCGGTCGGCACCCGATGCGCCCGGCCGCGTAGGAGCCGGAGCATCCGCGCTGCATCCGCCGTGTGTATCGGCTTGCCGAGGATCAGACCATCCACCGTCACGAGTGTGTCCGCGCCGAGGATGTACGCGCCAGGATGTCGCGCCGCGACTTCGCGCGCCTTCAGGAGGGCGAGAAAGCGCGCGACTTCCTCTGCTGTCATCCCGGCAGGTGCTACCTCGCCTGCGCCGCTTGGGTCAACAAGGAACGAGAGGCCGAGCAGACCGAGCAGTGCGCGGCGACGCGGTGACCCGGAGGCGAGAACGAGCGGCGGCTGATTGCTCATCGGAGGTCGTACACCGTCTGATCGTGGCGCGTGGTGAGGCCGAGGGAGCGGGCGAGGGCAATCGCCGCGTCATTTTCCGCGCTCGCTGTGAGCACCGGGGATCTGCCCCGCTCGCTCCGAATCGCGCTAATCAGACGATGCGCGCACTCTCGCGCGAAGCCGTTGCGGCGCGTCCGCTCGATGGTGAAGGCAGTGATGGCGTCGTATCGCTCCGTCGTGCCCGCGATGCAGGCGATGGCGACGAGTTCAGCGCGGAGGTAGCGCGCGTAGGCGATCCCTTGCCGCAGCATCGCTTCCGGCGAACCATATCCCGCCCAGAGCCATGCCGGAAAGGTCGTCAAATGCCGCGCGTCGGCGGCGCATAACCGACGCACCCCACCTGGCGGGAGAATCGCAAACGCCGTATCCGCATTGGATACGGGGAACGTGAAACTCGCCGATTGACGCACGGACGCATCTGGCCGCCATGTGGGAATCTGGTCAGTAATCAAAGCATCCGCCTGGAGTATTGCCGGGCCGGGGAGCGCGTGGACATATGCCGCGAGCGCCGGATGATTCGCCGCGCCAAAGAGAAAGACGGATTGGCCTTCCGGGGTCGCCGTTTCGATGGCGACGACCGATGGCGCGCGCACGTCGTCCACGTAGACGCCCGGCAAACCCGCAAGGACGACCGCTCGCGCTGGCACTGCCCACGGTTCGTCCGGGATGAGGGAGAGCAGGTAAGTATACGCGTCGGGAGCGATTGGTTGGAGTGCGGCATTGGCATGCATGAACGCATTGTACAAGAAACGGCAAGGAAAAACCGCGCAATGTGATTGTGAATCATGTCACGAACCGCAACGCGCAGTCAGAGAGTGAAAAGATCGTGAAAGAATGCACGATTAGTTTGTGAAATTCGGAACAAACCTCGTCCAGAGGCGTTATACCCTATAGATGGCGCGATGGTTTGCCGTCTCGATGATAAAGGAGGCATATATCATGTTTGAAACCGCTCTTGCGGCTGCTCTGGTGAAGGTATGGAAGCACAATGAGGACATCGCGGATCGCCGCGCCTTTTATGGCCCCGATCTGGTGCCGTCACAGGAAGAATCCCGCCGCAAGGTCCGCCTGCCGCGCTTCATGCGCCGTGGCGCGAACCTGGCATAATTGAAGGGGGTCGAACGATGTTTGAGAATGCAGTCCTCATCGCCAGCTTGATTCCGGACAGAAAGGTCCGCGAAGAGAAATTGCCGCGCTTAGTCTTCGACGAATACGAGTTCGGCGCGTGGCGCGAAGAAACCCGCCGCAAGTCTCGCTTGCCGCGTTTCCTGCGGCGCGGCGCGTAGGCAGTAGATGGTAGACAGAAAAGATACCCCGGCCATCGCGGTCGGGGTGTTTGCTTTCTCTGCGGAATCCCAAACTGCCTACCGTCTACTACCTACGTGAACTCATCCGGCGCGGCGGGGCAGAGGCCAACATACGGGCAATTGCGGCAGAAGGGGCCGGGCGTCGGGGCGAAGCGCGTCGCGTCCGGCGTGGCAAGCCGGATCGCGTGCGCGATGTCAATGATCCGGGCGCGGTACTCCGCGATGCCCGGCCCGAACTCCCACTCGCGCTCGTCATTCGTCCGAAGGAAAACGGTGGAAACGGTGACCAACCGCGCATCGCACCGCAGGGCGCTCGCGACGCAGAGATGGAGCGCGGCGATTTGCACGAGGTCGTAGGTGTCCGGCTTGCCGCTCTTGTACTCGATGACGCGAATCCGCCCGTCGGGCAGCCGGACGACGCGATCCGCCCGCGCGGTGAGGATGAACGACGGATACTCCTCATGCGTGAAGTGGCAGACCCATTCGAGACCAAGGAGGTGCGCCCGTGCCTGCGGGGCGGCGATCGTGCCGAGATACCCGGCGGCAAGCCGCGCGATCCACCCTACATCCTCGCGCCATGTCTTGCGATCCGGGTAGCGGTACGGCGGGAGATATTCCGCCGCGAGCGCCGTGAGATCGCCGGGAAACTCGCCCGCTGCCTGGAGATTGTCGAAACACGCCTTGAGGACGTTATGGATCGCGCCGCCGCGCTCCATCGGCCGGTTGAAGACGACTTCCGCCGGGCTTTTGCGAATATAGGCATGCCAATAGGCGTGCGGACACTCGCGCCAGCGATGCAGGCTCGTTGGACTGAGCCGCAGCGGCCGGAGCATCGCCGGACGTATGAGAGAGATTGCCATTGAAAGCCCTCCAGTAGCCAGTAGCCAGAAAGAGATGCGCGAAGCGCCTCCGGTTCCAACTGACTACTGACTACTGGCTACCGGCTACTTCGTCAGAGGCCGAGCGTCTTGATGCCTGCGGCAGCGCCGGAGATGATGAAGTTGCCGTCGCCGCCGCCGGTGAGGAATTGGAAGCCCTGCGCCGCGCGCCGGACCATCTCCTCGGGGCTGCTGCATGAGAGGCCGGCGATCTTGCCGGTGTTGCGGCAGGCCTCGATGACGCGCTCCAGCGCGCGGATATGCCGGTCGTCGTTCGGAGCATTACGCGGGTCAATGCCCATCGAGAGCGCCATGTCGGCCGGCCCGGCCCAGCACCCATCTACGCCGGGCGTGGACAGGATCGCCTCGGCGTTCTCGACGGCCTGGATGCTCTCCAGTTGCACGGCGATGAAGACCTCATCGTTGATCCGATCCGGGTAGTCATTGCCGTACCGCGCGGCACGCCCCCAGCCCCACGAGCGCGTGCCGGTCGGGGGCAAACGGCAGCAATCCGCGGCGGCCTTGGCATCCTCAGCGGTATGGACCATTGGCACGACGATACCCATCGCACCCTCATCGAGCAACCGGCCGATCATCGTGTAGTCATTGCGGGCGGTGCGGGCCATCGGGATCGCCGCGCCGCCCGCCATCGCCATGAAACAGGCAATTGTCGAGTCCGCACCAAACGATCCGTGCTGGTTGTCGAGCAGGATAAAATCAATGCCACTACTCGCCAAAATCTCGGCGGCCAATGGTGATCCGAGACCGAGCGAATAGCCAAAAGCGGGTTTCCCTTGCAACATCTTCTGCTTCGCGGTGTTCGTGCGCATCCGTTGCCCCTCCTCCATACGTTCCCCGACGATACGGCGGAGGCAAGCATAACACAGATGCATCGGAAGATTGGCCGGACGATTGGATTTTCACGCGCGGATTGAAAGCGGCTTCCACCATTCGCCTACAGAACGGCGAGGATGATGAAGACGAAGAAACAGAGAAGGCTGAAAAGCCAGAGTTTCGCGGCGGGCCGGTTCGGGTCCACGATCATCAAGCCGACGGCGAATGCACCCAGCAGGAGTGCGGGTGGCAGCGGGAACGGCAGCCCGCGCAACCGCGACCCCGCCCCGAGTGCGAGGATCGTCAGTGCCGCGATCAGGCACGGCCCGACGACACCGATGAATCGTCGCTGTCGTTCCGCAAATGCCCGCCGCCGATCCGCAAACGTCTCCATACCGCTATTCTATACGAGGATACAGTCAGGGAGATGCATGGGCGGGAGCGGCGGAGGCGGGTACGCCGGGGGGCATACTCGTGCCGGTGGATCGTGGCGCGGCGTGTGGGGTCGAGGGCAGAGCATGCGTCACGGCGATTGCACCCACCTCTGGCACGAGTATATCTATTGCATAACGAATGCGATCGCTCTCACGCTGGATCGCGGCGAGTTCACTGCCGACTGCCTCCATCCGTTCCGCCTCGGCGCGGATGAATCGCGTATACGGCGCGACCGTTTCCCGAATGCGCGCCAGCGAGCGGTCGAGTTCCTGAGTGAATTGCTCGCGCAGTGTCGCCATCAGCCGCGTTCGCAGCGCTTCGGCCCGCGCGCGGAACTGCTCCTGTGCCCGCCGCCGCTTCGCCGGGAGAATGACGAGGCCGAGCACGGCGATCATCGTCGCGGCGAGGAGGCCCGTAAAGTCTGCCAGCGCGGTTGTCGCCGCCGCCACGACCGCCGCGCCAAGCCCCACGGCGCCAACCTGCACCAGGCCCGCCTGGAAGACGGCGGATTGCACCTCGCGCGAGAGGCGCTCCGCCTCGCCTGCGGCATTGTACCGCTGTACGACCTCTTGCGCCCGCGCGCCGACGGAGTTCAGCAGCGCCTGCCGGTCATAGGCAAACTGTTCCGATACCTCGCCAATCATCTGCGTATTCGGCTGGATCGCCTGACGCCTCCGGACGAGTTCCGTGACCGCCTGCCATGTGCGCAGGTCATGCGCGACCATCCAGTCAATCAACCCCTGCACGACGCCATCAATTTGGTGCGGCGTATCGCGGACGACATCGCGTTCCCATGCACCGCGCGTCCGCTCGCTGTTGAGAAGGTCCGGGATGCGCCCGAGGCGGAGTGTGTCCGCGAAAAATCGGTCGCCGCGCGAGACGAGTTGCAGCACCACGTTGTCCACCATCGTCAGGTAGTGCGCGAAATCCCCTTCCATATCGCCGCGATAGACATCCAGTTGTTGGTCAATGCGCGCCAGGGTCTCCCGATCCCCGGTGAGGAGCGTCAATCGCTCCGCCGCCGCCTCCTGATAGCGCCCCATCACGCGCGCCGCGACGCCAAGTGGAGAGAGCAGTTTCAACCGCAAGCGGTGCGAGACATCGAGCGTTTCAATGACATACTGTTCGAGTGGAGCGAACCGAGAGCGCGCCCAGAGGCTGTCGCGTACTTCTCCCGGCGGGGATTGTTTCGCCGCGAGCGCCAGCCGGGCCGCGACCGGAAAAACCTCCGGTGAGAAGCCAATCAAGGCGCGCACGTGCTCCCGCACAAAGGCGAGCACGGTTTCAAGGTCCGCATTGGAGAGCAGATCCACCTTGTTGACGACGATCACGACCTTCTTGCCCCAGGCGCGGATCTCCGTCATAAACCGCCGCTCGCTCTCGGAGAACGGTCGGTCCGCGCTCGTCACGAAGAGGATGAGGTCCGCGCGCGGGATGAACTGCTGCGTGACCGCCTCATGCTCCCGGATCACGGCGTTCGTGCCCGGTGTGTCCACGACCGTCACCTGCCCGAGGAAAGGTGCGGGATGCGTGACGATCACGAAACCGTCGCTGTTGATCCCCTGTGTCACATCCGCGCCCGCGCGCAGGATATTGATGCGGGTCGTCGTTGGGGTGACACCCTCCTCCATCACGGGCTGGCCGAGCAGCGCATTGATGAAGGCGCTCTTGCCCGCGTTGAACTCCCCGACGATCACGACCGAGAAAAGGTTGTCCAGCGCGCGGGCAACATCCCGAACCGTCGTCCGGTCCTCCGTCGCGCCCGGAAAGCGCTCCATCACGTCTGTCAGCCGCTGAAGAAGCGCCTGCTCTTGCTGAATGAGATCGGTCTGCGCCGCCGTGAATTGCGGCAGGTGCGTCGTTGTCATGATAAGACAAACCCTTTCCGCCCGAAGAACGGGCTTCATTCATTCTATGCAAGGGTGATACCGCGACACATTCCGATAGACGCCCGCCCGCTGCGCGTGCGAGAATGCTCCGGCACGAATGGCGGTGTCTCGCACCATCTGGAGGGGAGCAGGCGTGAATATCCACGAATATCAAGCGGCGGAGATTCTCGGTCGCTACGGCATTCCGCTCAACGCCGGGCAGGCGGCGACGACGCCCGATGAGGCGGCGGCAGCGGCGCAGGCGCTCGGCGGCACGGTCGCGATTAAGGCGCAGGTGCATTCGGGCGGGCGGGGCAAGGCGGGCGGCATCAAACTGGCGAAGTCACTGGACGAGGCGCGCGACGTGGCGGGGCGCATCCTCGGCATAGATATTCGCGGCCATACCGTCAATACCGTGCTCGTCGTTCCTGGCGTCAGTATCGCCGCCGAGTACTACGTCGGCATCACGCTGGACCGCGCGAACCGGCAGATCATCGTGATGGCTTCTGCCGAGGGCGGCGTTGAGATCGAGGAAGTGGCGCGGACGAACCCGGACGCGATCCTCCGCGTGCCCGTTGACCCGGTGCGCGGGCTGCTCAATTACCGCGCGGTGGATCTCGCCTTCGCTCTCGGCATTGAGCCTGCTGCCGTCAGTGGTTTCGTGGACATTGTCAAGAAAATGGCGCTCGCCTACCTCAACGAAGACGCCTCACTCGTCGAGATCAACCCGCTCATCCGCACGGAGGATGGCCGCTGGCTGGCGCTCGACTCCAAGATGGTGCTCGATGACAACGCCCTCTTCCGCCACGGATCGCACGAGCAACTGCGCGACATGGCGGAGGAGAACGCGACCGAACTGACCGCGAAGGCGTCCGGCATCTCATTCGTCAAACTGGACGGCGATGTCGGCTGCGTCGTCAATGGCGCGGGGCTGGCGATGGCGACGATGGATGCCCTGCAAGTCGAGGGCGGCGAACCGGCGAACTTCCTCGATGTCGGCGGCGGCGCGAACGCGGCGCAGGTCGCGAAGGCGCTCAGCCTGATCCTCGCCGATCCGCATGTGAAGGCGATCTTCTTCAACATCTTCGGCGGCATCACGCGCGGCGACGAGGTGGCGAAAGGTCTGCTCGCGGGACTGGAACAGGTGCCAACGAAACTCCCGATTATCGTTCGCCTCGCTGGGGTGAACGCGGAGGAAGGGCGGCGCATCCTCTCGACGACAACATTGCAGTCGGCGGAGACGATGGAGGAAGCGGCGCGGCTCGCGGTCGCGGCGGCGAAGGGGGAAGCGGCGTGAGCATTCTCGTCAACAACGATACGCGCGTACTCGTGCAGGGTATCACGGGACAGCAAGGCGCCTTCCATACCGGCCAGATGGTCGAATACGGCACGAACGTCGTCGCGGGCACCCGTCCGGGTGGCAAGGGGCGCGAAGTCCACGGCGTGCCGGTCTTCAATACTGTCGCCGAAGCGGTGCGGGAGACGGGCGCGAACACGAGCATCATCTACGTTCCCGCCAGTGCCGCGCCGGACGCGATCGAGGAAGCCGTCGCGGCGGGTCTGCCACTCGTTATCTGTATCACCGAGGGCGTCCCAGTTAATGACATGGTGCGGACGTACGACGTCGTCAAGCGTTCCGGCTCGCGGCTGATCGGCCCGAACTGCCCCGGCCTGATTACGCCCGGCGAGGCGAAGGTCGGCATCATGCCGGGCTTCATCCACGCGAAAGGGCGGATCGGCCTAGTCTCGCGCTCCGGTACACTGACCTACGAAGTCGCCAATGCGCTGACGCAGGCGGGTCTCGGCCAGAGCAGCGCGGTCGGCATTGGTGGCGACCCGGTGATCGGCACATCGTTCGTGGATGTCCTGACGCTCTTCGAGGCGGACCCGGAGACGGACGCCGTCGTGATGATCGGCGAGATCGGCGGCACGGACGAGGAAGTGGCGGCGCGCTACATCCGCGAGCGGATGACGAAGCCCGTCGTCGGATTCATCGCCGGGCAGTCCGCGCCTCCCGGCAAGCGGATGGGCCACGCGGGCGCGATCATCTCCGGCGGCGCGGGCACGGCGGCGGAGAAGATGGTCGCCCTCGAAGCGGCGGGTATTCGCGTCGCCAATCGCCCCGGCGATGTCGCGGGCCTCGTCAAACAAGCCATCGGCACAGCGTAGCGGCCAGACGGAAACAGAGCGCATTACGCGAACATCTCGCCGTCCGCGATCCTGCGGATTCGACGGTCAGCCATTCGTAGTGGCCCGTCAATGCTCCTTTGACGCCTTGTATGAAGATCGGTGGAGCAGGATTTATCCTGCCGTCCCGGGATTGCAGGATAAATCCTGCTCCACCAATACGTGCCAAATCGTCTGTGACAGATCAGCAGCCTCTCTTTTCCCTCACCGTCTCCATACGTGAGGGTTTTAATGCGATCCGGCGTTGCGCATCCAATCGTGGGCGTACTGCTCGGCTTCCTCGCTTGCGATCACGTCGAGGATTTTCCCGGCGACGTACTCGGCTGTGTCCGGTGGTGGGGGCTGCCACCCTCCCGGTGTAGGGGCGCGCTGCTCGTCGCTCCGTGCCGTCGCGACCATGCTGTTGTCGAAACTGGTCAGCGTGATATACGGATAGATCACACTGACGATGATGTTCTCCTTTTCCAGTTCCGCTCGCGCCGTCAGGGAGCTCGCATTCAGCGCCCGCTTAGTGGAGGCATAGGCGGCCATACCGGGAAGGTACATGAGCGATGTCCCCGAACTGATCCCGACGATCATCCCGCCGCCCTGCTGCCTCATGATCTGGATGACTGCCTGCATCGCTACGAGCGGGCCGACCACGTTCACCGCGAACAGCGCGCGGTACTGGCCGGGATCAATCTGCTCAATCGGTGCGTCGTACGCCTGCCCTGCGTTGTTAATGAGCAGATCAATCCGTCCGAAGCGGCGCTGCGTCTGCTGTATCATGTTCGCGATGGAGTCCTCGTCCGCCATGTCGGTCGGAATCGCAAACGCGTCGGGTAGTTCGGCAGCGATGGCGGCGAGTTTGTCACGCGAGCGGGCGGCGAGGGCGACTTTCGCCCCGCGTTCCGCAAGCAGCTGTGCAGTGGCTAATCCGATGCCCGACGAAGCGCCAGTAATCAACACGACCTTGCCCTGAATGTCCATCATTCACCTCATTCTCCGACGATCTACCAATCCACACGATGGTTCGCAATGATTGTATGTCTCAATCATTGATATTGTCAATCGTTGTATACTGATTGTGGGTGCTGCCTGCTCTCTATCCGATAAGCGAGTCCACGATGGAATCTTCTCCAAAACGTCCCGTGCCACTGCCCGATGCGATTGCGCATCATACGGGGATCGTGCTGTACAGGGTCGCCCAATACGTGCAGGAGCGATTGGATCAGGCGCTGAGGTCGCACGGTTTCAAGACGCGGCACTACTCCGTTCTCGGCGTGCTCGCGCATGCAGGGCCAATGTCGCAGCAGGCAATTGCCGGGATACTGCGGATTGACCGCGCGGTCATGGTCGCCATTGTGGATGATCTGGAGCGCCTCGGACTCGTCGAGCGACGGCGCAACGCGCGCGACCGCCGCCTCAACGATCTCACGCTGACCGAGGCGGGCCATGCTACTCTCCGGGAGGCGGACGCGCTGCTCGAAGCAATGGAACGGGACCTCTTCTCCCCGCTCCGCGAGAAGGAACAGCGCCAGTTGCATGACCTACTCAGCCGGTTGCTCGTCTGGCCGACGGATTGACGATGCACCGCCTGGTAGAAAGCGAGGGATGAAACGCATGGCAAACCCACGATTGCGCGATCTCGGCATCACCATCGGCACGCAGCCGACCGGGCCGTACAATGCGATCACGGACGTACCCGGCGTGCGCGTCGGGTATGCGACGATCATGCATGGCGAGGGGTCGTTGCGCGTCGGCGAAGGGCCGGCGCGGACGGGTGTGACGGCGATCCATCCGCACGAAGGCTCGGTCTTCCAGCAGATGATCCCGGCCTCTATCGCCGTGCTGAATGGCGCGGGCGAGATCACCGGACGCTCGCAGGTAGATGAGTACGGCCTGATCGAGACGCCGATTCTCATCACGAACACGCTCTCCGTCGGTGCAGTTCACACGGGATGCGTTGAATGGCTGACGGTGCATGAACCGTCGCTCGGCACACGGGACTTCGTCATCCCCGTCGTCGCGGAGACATTTGATGGCTTCCTCAACGATGTCGCCGGGCAGCATGTGACACGCGCGCACGTCTTCGCCGCGCTCGACAACGCGACGGGCGGCCCGGTCGCGGAGGGCAATGTCGGCGGCGGCACAGGAATGACGCTCTTCCGTTTCAAGGGCGGCACCGGCACATCGTCGCGCGTTGTGCCGGTGGGTGGGCAGGAATACACCGTCGGCGTGCTCGTGCAGGGCAACTTCGGCAGGCGCGAGGATTTGCTCGTGGACGGCGTGCCCATCGGACTTGAAATCACCGATTTGCTGCCGGAGCGCGGCACGGCGCCCGACGAACGGCGGGATGGCTCGATTATCGTCGTGATCGGCACCGACGCGCCGCTGACCGACCGGCAGTTGGGTCGTCTCTGCCGTCGGGGGATGCTCGGCCTCGGGCGTGTCGGCTCGACGGCGACGCATAGTTCCGGCGACCTGCTGATTGCCTTCTCGAACGCGCCGGAAAACCGCGTGGACCGCTTCGAGACGCAGACGCTTCTGACAAACACCCTCATCAACGACACGCAACTCAACGATCTCTTCCAGGCGACCATCGAAGCGACAGCGGAAGCCGTGCTCAACGCCCTCATCGCGGCGGAAACGATGGTGGGCCGGGACGGCAACACTGCCCATGCCCTCCCGCACGACCGCCTGCAAGCGATCATGCGGCAGTACGGCAGGCTGCGGGATTGACGGACGCTCTACATCTGGACGTGCCTGACCGTGCGGCGATTCGGGCCATCGCTGACCGTATTTTCTCAAAGCGTGTTGATCTCACGGTGACGCACGTCACGGAAGGCGTTTCCACCTACGTCTATCGGATTACGCGCGGTGCGGAGACCTTTTATCTGCGCGCCCTGCCCGAAGCGGGGGCCAGTTTCGCGCCAGAAGCGGAGGCACACCGGCTCCTCCACGAACGCGGCGTCAAAGTGCCCGAGGTCATCTACGTCGCGCGACACGATGAAACACTCGGGCGATCCGTCATGGTGACGACCGCAATCGCGGGAAGTCATATCGGCCATATCCCGGCACATGCGCAATTGCGGGACATCATGATCGAAGCGGGACGCGATCTGGCGCGTATCAACCAGATTCCGGTCGCGGGATTCGGATGGATCAGACGAGACCAACAGAAGGTACGCCGATTGGAGGCGGAACACCCAACATACCGCGCCTTCGTCGCCGAATATCTCGATGCCGCCCTTGCGACCCTGCGGAGGTATGTGCTCGATGCGGACGAAAGCGCGGCGATCCGGACAATCCTCGACCGGCACGATCATTGGCTGGAGAGCGATGATGGGTGGCTCGCCCACGGCGACTTCGATGCGACGCATATCTACCAAGAGAATGGGCGCTATACCGGGATCATTGACTTTGGCGAGATGCGGGGCGCCAGCCGTTGGTACGACCTGGGCCACTTCCGCATGCACGATGGTGAAACG
Organism: Thermomicrobiales bacterium; assembly: GCA_050999735.1. Lineage (GTDB taxonomy): Bacteria > Chloroflexota > Chloroflexia > Thermomicrobiales > JALYUS01 > JALYUS01. The sequence continues at coordinate 11,775 of JBPCPB010000028.1, forward strand.
GTGCCCGCACGCATCCTCCCGTGGCTTTTGGAAGGCTATCGTACCGTTACGCCGCTCCCTGACGACTACGAACAGCGGATCGGTTTCGCCAGCCTGCTCATCGCTATCCGCGCCCTTGCTCGCCTGCTCGTTAATAACCCGCACTGCACCTCTTCTCGTTTGTATCTGGCTGCCATCCGGCGGGAGATGGCGCTGTTATCCGCCTGATTGGGTATGGGTAGCGGAGAGAAGAGAACCAGTCCTCATTGCCGAAGCGCGGGGAGGACCTTTTCGCCGAGCAGTTGGATGCCATGCACATCAGTCAATCCATGCGGTGTGCCGAATTCGATCCGTGACGCGCCCGCCGCGAAGATCGCTTCGGCGTGCGCGATGACCTCCGCCGGTGATCCGGCAAAGGCGAAGGGGTGCAATAGATCGTCGGAGATCAGCGCGGCCGCTGCCTGCCGGTCGCCCTGTTGCACCGCCGCCTCTATCCGTATTAGCAGTTCCGGGTCCACCGCGACCGTCGGGTCGAGGCCCGCGACGGTGGGGAGATAGAGCGCGACTTCCTCTTTCGCGCGCCGCCGTGCCGCCGCACCGTCCTCATCCACGACCGTCACCGCGCCGAGTACGATGCCGACCGCGCCTGTCTCCTGTCCCGCCTGACGCGCACCGACAGCGACCCGCGCGCGCATCACGGCGACCATCGCGGGGTTGACGCAGCCGCCGATTTTCACCTCGTCCGCCACCGCACCCGCGAGCGCGGCCAGTCGCGGCCCCCACGTCCCAATCATCAGCGGCACGGCGGCGCGCGGCACGTCGTACTGGAGCACGTTGTGCGCGCTCAATCGGAAGACCGCGCCATCGAACGGCGCGCGCTCCTTCGCGAGCAGATGCCGCACGACCGCAACCGCCTCCCGCATCGTCGTCACCGGCTTCGTCTGGGTAATGCCAAGCGAATCGAGCCACGCCCCGCGTGAGAGGCCGAGGTATGCCCGCCCGCCGGAGACGGCATCGAGGAGCGCGATCTGCCCCGCGATCTCGACGGGATGCAAGGTGTACGGATTGAGACTCGCCGGGCCAAGCCGGATGTGCGTCGTCGCCTGCGCCATCATGAGGAGCGGCCCGATCGGCGGCTGGAACATCAAGTCCCCATAGACACTGAGGGCATCGAACCCGTACTCCTCCACCCGCCGCGCCAGCGCCGCGTACTCCGCCGCCCTCTTATCACTCTGAAACGCCACACTCACTTCCCTACGTCGCATCCGGGAACTCCTTTAGCACAGAGAACGCAAAGGACACAGAGAGCACGGAGAAAAGAGAGAAGGACGTTTATTTTCCGAACATACCGGTTTCACCATTACTCCGCCAGTCCTTTTATCGCCCTATTCTTTCCTCTGTGTTCTCTGTGCTTTGCTTCCCGTCAGGTCAGGTCCGCCGTATGGAGAGTGCGGGGGACGAGGCGTTCGATGCGCATGATGAGGCGTTCCTCCGGGTCGGGGCAGGCAACGAGGCTCTCGTGCATCATCCAGTCGCCTGCTTGCGCGGCGCGCTGATAGCCAGAGAGGAGCGGCAGCACCGCGCCGAGCGCGTAGAGGCAAAAATGCTTGCCCGCCGGGATGTGGAGGCGATTGCTCTCCGTTACCTCGAAGCAATCGCCGACCGCCAGCCCGCACACCGACCGCCCCTCAATCGCGACGACCGTGACCCGCAAATCGAATAAGGTAAACCGCGTTTCATCCATGCCCCTGTTATCGCATTGCTGTCAAGCAGGACGAAATCTCCTTGTCTGTGCGAACGATGCATTGCGGTCGGTCTGTCGCCAGCGGCGGCGCGGCGCGGTACGATACCCCGGTGATGAGAGTGCCGCGCGACACGAAAGGGGAGACGAATGGCGACGCAGCAGGAACTGGCCGATTGGCTTGAAGAGCGACAGCAACGGTTCATCCAGATGGCGGACACGATCTGGGCGAATCCGGAGGTGGCGCTTACCGAGTCGAAGGCGTGTACGCTCCAGGCGGACGCGCTCGCGCGGGACGGATTCACGATCACGCGCGATGTCGGCGGCTTACCAACCGCGTTCATGGCCGAATGGGGCAGCGGCACGCCGGTGAGCGGTTACTTGGGTGAGTACGACGCGCTGCTGGGGTTGTCGCAGAAGTCGCAGTCGGGGCAGGAGCCGGTTGTGGCCGAGGGGCCGGGGCACGGCTGCGGGCATAATCTGCTTGGCACCGCCGCGCTCGCCGCCGCGATGGCGCTCAAGGCGTGGCTGATGGAGACGGGGCAATCCGGCACGGTGCGCTATTACGGCTGCCCGGCGGAGGAGACGATCACCGGCAAGGTCTATATGGCCCGCGCGGGCGTCTTCGATGATCTTGACGCCGCGATCACCTGGCACCCCGGCAGCGTCAATACGGTGCAGTGCGGCAGCAGCCTCGCGGTGGACAACCTCAAGTTCCGCTTTCGCGGGCAGACCGCGCACGCGGCGGCGGCGCCAGAGATGGGCCGCTCCGCGCTCGATGCCGTCGAGTTGATGAACATCGGCGCGAACTTCCTGCGCGAGCACGTTATCGAGACGGCGCGCATCCACTACGTGATTACGAACGGCGGCGGCGCGCCGAACGTTGTGCCGGACGAGGCGGAGGTCTGGTACTTCGTCCGCGCCCCACGGCGCGATCAGGTGGAGGCGATCACGGCGCGCGTGCGCGATATCGCCCGTGGCGCGACGCTGATGACCGGC
>JBPCPB010000081.1:0-4707 GCA_050999735.1 Thermomicrobiales bacterium
TCCCCCGGAGTTGTTATTTCGTGGGGGTGTGGGTTTCCATCCTGTTTTTTACAGAGGGGGACGCAGTCGAACCCCCCCGCTACCAGATGATCGGCGGAGTATAGCACAGCAAACGGCGGGGTCGCCCGACCGTTGTTTACTCCCTGTACCCAAACGTTGGTGGCGCTGGCGGGAAGGCAGGCTCAGTGCCCGTCTCGCGTTGCAGCCATGCCCGGATGTCCGGCTCGTGGTCCGTATGGAGATGCGTGAACGAATACCCAAGCAGCGCGGGACCGATGGGCAGGTCACCCAGCCACGCGAAGCGACCGGGCGTCAACAGATCGTCGGCAGGCATCGCTGTCACGGTCGTGACGAGGGCGTCGAACTGCGACGCGGTCTCCGCGAGCACCGCTGTGGCGGGCCGATCTTTGTCGCGCGCCGCGAACCAGGCATTGATGGCGTCCACCCCCGCCGCCGTCTCCTCGTCCATGCCTGCGGGCCACGGGTGGGCGGGTGGCCCCGCACCGCGCGATGCGGCCTCCAGGCGGGCCAACGTGAGCGCGCGCCAGTGGTTGAGATGCGCGGCGATCTCCGTGAATGTCCATGACTCGTTGTTGGTGCCGGGGCGATCCATCAGCCCCGCCTGCTCCACCGTCGCGACGAGGGCATCCCAGTAGCGGCGCTCGACAGCGAGTGCGGCGAGCAATTCGTCTTTCGTCGGTGTCGTCTCCAGCATGGCCTTCTCCCTTCGCGTACACGATACGACCGACGCACGGGAGGCGCAACACGAAGGAATACTCTTTCGCGATAGACATGTCGTCACAAACGAGTAACTGAATCCATCTCGCTACTCGTTCCTCGTTTCTGCTACGATAGGCGCGAACGCTGGTGGGTATGATGGTGAAATGAGGATAACTGTGGAAGATTTCAAGGACCTGCTGATCCAGATCATGCGGCTCGCGGATCGCGTGACACTCGCGCGATTAGGGTTGCTCGAAGAGATCACCGTGGATGGCGACGACGCGAAGGCGACGGGCATGAAGTTTGCACCCGGGATGACCGATGAGTGGGAGAAATATCCCGCGTACTTCCGGCAAACCTTCGGCTACATCGCCGCGTCGGTACGCGATGGCTACGCCACCCTCGACAGCCCCGCGCGACCAACCGAGGACTAAGGACTAAGCGGGAGACGAGTCCCATGCTTAGTCCTTAGTCCTCGGTTGGTCGCATAAGATCAGTTAAGCGACAATCGCACCCGTTCGGCTCTCGTCCCGCTCCCCTCGCTCCCGTGAGACGCGTGGGGCGATGCACGCTTCTTGCATCTTTTTCACCTAGTTGACAGAAGAACATAACCGCACGTACAATGTGTGACGTATGCTTCGTCCGTACAAGCGTCTCACGGCGCTTCATCGCTGGGTAGGATTTGGGGAGGAATGTATGATGGACACGTCACCGTTTCAAGAGACGATTGACAAGACGCTCCGTCTCGTCTACAGCCAGATGCACCGCTACCACCTGAAACTATTCGGCAAGGCGCCGGATGCGGTTTCGGTCGAGGGACTACGCGACGGGCCACTCGGCCAGGACCTCTTGCATCTTGGGCGGTTGGCGCGCGGCGAGGAGCAAGCGAATCAGGACGACGTCTTTCGCGCCGTGAACTCGGTCCTCGAACTGCTTTTCTGGCCGGCGGGCGAAGATCAGTACCAGGTGCCGCGCTCCTTCTGGGAGGAACCGCTCGGCAAGATGCTCTCGCAGGCGAAGTTACGTGCGGTGGATGCGAGCGAGCTGATGAGCATTGGCAACGCGGCCCAGCGCCTCGGCGTCACCCGCCCGACGATTTATCGCTGGATGGACGATCACACGCTCAACTATGTGCGGGATGAGATGAGCGGACGGACATTCGTCTTCCGGCAGGACGTTGACCAACTACACGACGAAGCCTCCCACATGACGCATGACCAGATCCTGCCGCGTACCGACGATGGGTATGACCGGCTGGAGCGGGACGTGATCCAGTAAACGAAGTGCTGAGTACTGAGTACTGAGTGCTGAGCAGAAGAAAGGACGTCAGTGATTCATACTGGCGTCCCTTCTTTGCAATGCGATACCCTGTGATTCTGCGCACTCAGTACTCAGTACTCAGCACTTCCCTCAGACGCCCCGTATGTACGTCATAGACGTAGCCTCGGACAGGGACATCGGGAAGCAGCAGGGGCGACGTGCGGAGCGCGTCAACGTCATCACGCACGCTCTGCTCAACATCGGTGAATGGCAGGAATTCGATCTCCGCGTGGACGTGCAAGTCGTCGTGAAGTTTCTGGTGCAGTTGCTCCTCGGTGAAGGTAAGCATGCCACAATCGGTGTGATGGATCACGGCGATCGCGCGCGTGCCGAGCAGTTGCTGTGAGATAACGAGCGAGCGGATCGCATCGGCGGCGCGACCACCCGCGTTGCGAATGATGTGTGCGATGTGTGTATCGCCCTCTTCAAGACTGAGGAACTTCGCGGGATCGAGCCGCGCATCCATGCATGCGACGACCGCGATCTTTCGACCCGGTGGCATGGGCAAATCGCCTTTGGTGTACGTCGCATTGGACATCAGACCCTCCTGCATCCGCAGTGATGAAAAGGAAAAGGGCGTGCCCCATGCGCGCCCCTCTCCCTGATGAACCGGTTACACCCTACTCGACCGGCACGAGTTGCGTGACACCGGGGACTTGCTGGCGGAGAAAGCGCTCGATCCCGTAGGTCAGGGTCATCGTGGACATCGGGCAACCGCCGCACGCGCCATGCAAGCGAACCATCACGACGCCGTCATCCGTCACTTCCACCAGTTCGAGGTCGCCTCCGTCTGCCTGCAACGCCGGGCGCACTTTGTTGAGTGCGGTCAGCACCTGATCTCTCATGTCATTGTCCTTTCACTGTAGCACTGTAGCAATGAGCGACGAGCAAGGAGTGGTCATCGCATTGTCGCTGGGAAACACCGTAGAGTATAGCACACCGCCTCCAGTGCTCAGTGCTCAATGCTCCTGTTCCGTCGTCGGTCGAGGTATCCCTGCAAGATCAAGGCGGCGGCACGGGCATCGAGGCTGGTTTTCCCCTCGCGCGGTGGGCGGGCGCTGCGCGAACGGCTCCGGGATTCCTGCCGCGCATGCTCCTCACGGGCAGACCATACGCCATGCGACTGGCTCCGTGGCTTCTGGAACGTCCGAGTCGCCTGTGCGGTCGTCAGTTGCTCATCCACAAGCGATATGTAGACATGCAGCGGTTCAAGCGCCGTGCGCAAGTGCGCGACAAACTCCTCCGTCCATTGTGCTTGAACGCCGCGCTCCCCTTTCATATTCCGGGGTAAACCGATGACAATCCGCCGGACCTCATAGCGTCGGACAAGCGCGATGATTTCGGTGAAGATCGTTTCAATGTTATTTGTCTTTTGGGATATGTGGAGCGTGGTCTCCGGCGAGGCGATGATCTGCAGTTCGTCGCTGACCGCGACACCGATCCGATGCGTCCCGACATCCAAGCCAAGCACGCGCTCCCGTGAAGAAGCAGGTATGCTCACCTCTCCACACCGACGCGAACATGAACGTTCGATTGGCTGCGCGGCATGCGCTCTCGCACGATCGCGGGGAGCCACGATGGGCCGTAGCGGATGGTATGCCCGCCGAGCATCGGCTCACCGGATAAGACCTGCTCCGCGCCGCGCCCGTCCCGACCGGCGAGGGCGGCGCGGATGCGCGACACATCGGCGTCGGTGAGCATCGCCTGCGTTGTGCCGGTGACGCTGGCGAAATAGCGGACGAGCGAGCCTTGAACATCCACAAAGACCGGCTTCGACTTGACGACCGTCTCCGGGAGCACTCGGCGCGCTCCCCCATCGGCGGCGCCCGCCTCCCGCACCACGTCGGTCAGCCGCCGATCAATCAGCGCCTCGAAATCCGCATTCTGGTAGATGGGCATCCGCGCCGCGATCGTCAGGCGGACATGAACGCTATCGGCCTGCGTCCCCGCCGGGGGTTGCGCCGTCGCGGCGGGCGTCCCGAGCGTCAGGTAGTCATTGAGCGCCGTCGCGCCGGAGGGGAGCGCCGCATTCGCCTCGGTCAGCGCGTGCATGCGCAAATCGCGCTCCAGTTGGACGCGTAGGCCGGCAATGTCCTCGTCGGTGACAACCGCAACCTGCTTTTCCGTCCCGCCCGTAATGTCGCCGCTGATATAGGTCACATTATCGGTGTAGCGCGCGGAAAAGCCTGCCGCGAGATTGCCCACGCTCCCCGGTTGCGCGGCATGCACTTTGCCACTCGCCTCGCCGAGTTGCCCTTTGATGAAGTTCAGTCCCGGCACGACGACATCACTCTCCAGCAGATAGGAGACATCGTGCGGCCCTTTGAGCGCCGTCCCCGCTTTGAGCGTCGTCGCGCCGTCCGCGCGGCTGCGAAACGTCATGCTTCCCGCCGCCGTACCGTCCGGCACGCTCGTCTTTCCGGTTGCTGGCGCGTCTCCTTCGCGGGCAATCGGCGTCTCGAAGAGCGTGGTCTGAAGCGTATTGGGATCGTTGGTCGGCTCCACGGAGACCGCGAACGGCACGACCCGCGAGAATGACTCTTCCTTCGGCCGCAGGACGATATCGGCGGTGTGGACACGCGCGACGAGCAGGCAGCAGGCAACGGCCAGCAGGCAGCAAACGAGCAGGCGGCAGGCGGAGGGGGGCAGCCAAAGCGGGGACGAGAG
>JBPCPB010000294.1:0-11893 GCA_050999735.1 Thermomicrobiales bacterium
GGTCTGAGTCTTTGTCTCTCTTTTCTCCTTGGCGTCTTGGCGGTTTTGTAATCCTCAGCCCTCAGCCCTCAAGCCTCAGTCCTTTGTCCTTCCCTATGCTATACTCGTGCCGCGCTGGGGATTGATACGGCGAGGCCGCACGACCGCGCGGCGCGCTGAACGGGGCGGACGACACGCTTGGCGAACCTCATCACCGTTATCCGGCTGATCGTGCTATTCGGGACGGTCGGGTTGCTCTCCACGCGGCAGCCGCTGGCCGTGTCGTGCGTCGTTGTTCTCATCTACCTCATCGTCGCGTCCGACGCGCTCGACGGCATCGTCGCGCGGCGGCGGGGCCGGGCGGACGAGTTCGGCGCGGTCTTCGATATCGCGGGGGATCGCGTGGTGGAGATGACCTGTTGGATCGTCTTCGCTCACCTCGGCATCATCAGGGTCTGGATTCCCCTGGCGATGATGACGCGCGGCTTCATGATTGACGCGATGCGCTCCCTCGGATTGAAGGAAGGTAAAACGGCGTTCGGGAAAAACTCGATGATGCGCTCGCCGATCACGCAGTGGCTGACTGGATCGCGTTTCATGCGCGCCTTTTATGGCGTGGCGAAGGTGCTTGCCTTCGGTTTTCTCGCCGGCCTCTTCGGCGCGCGGCTCCCGCATACCAACGGCTTCCTTTCGTTCTATAACACCACGGGTGGCCGCCTCACGACCTGGTTCTTTGTCTACAGCGCGGTCGCCCTCTCGTTCGTGCGCGGTCTGCCGGTGGTGTATGACTCGTGGGACTCCCTGCGTGGTCAGACGCCGGAGCAGCGTCTGATGCGCGAGCGATTCCGCAGGCGGCGTGACGCGCGCACCGACGGCGAATTCCTGCCACCGGAGACATCCGGTGAGTGACCAGCCCGGTAGCCGCGTACGCTCCGTCCCATCAAATCTGCCCGCAGCCGTCGAAACGACCGTCCCGCTCGTTGGCAATCGTGCGGTCGTCGAGGCGACCGAGATTTCCGTCATCCCGCGGAGTCAAACGTCGGCATCCGCCATCGGCGCGATCTTCGATGTGGACCGGACGCTCCTGCCGGGCACGACCGCCGAGCGATTATTCCTCCGTTACCTCTGGGAAAAGCGGGAACTCGGCCCGCGCGAGGCGCTCCTGACCGCAGGGTTCACGCTCCGGCATCTACGGCCGACGCCGTCGCGGATCGTCCAGAGTATCCGGCGGCACCGCCCGTATCTGCGTGGCAAGGACCTCGCCGAAATGCAGCAACTCGGGGCGGACTGCTTCGTGCGGGACATCCGCCCGCGGCTTGCAGCGCGCGGGATCGAAACGGTTGCCGCGCACACGGCGCAGGGTCATACGACGGTGATGCTCTCCGGCTCGCTCTGGTTCCTGCTCCAGCCAATGGCGGAGTTTCTCGGCATTAACCATGTCATCGCCACACGGCTGGCAGTCAAGGCCGCCAGGTCGCCGGGACGCGGGCCGAAACTGACGACGCGGCTGGAGGGGCCGCATCCCTACGGGCGGGCAAAGGCTCTGCTCGTGACGCGGTTCGCGGACGAGCATGAACTCGATCTTGCGGCGTCCTATGCGTATGCGGATCATTACACGGATGCGGAGATGTTGGCGCTCGTCGGCAATCCGATCTGTGTCAACCCCGATGACCGCTTGCGCCGGGAAGCGGAAGCACGCGGCTGGCAGATCGAAGCGTTTGTATGAAGGCGGGAGAGGTGATCCGGTCCTGGATTGACGCGCCTCCCCCGTGGTTGCGGCGATTTGGGAACTACGCCGCGCAGGTCGTGAGTGTCATCCTGCTTGGCATTCCCCGGCCCGTTGGCTACTGGATTGCGGATCGCTTTGGCGACTATTTTTATCACCGTAACAAGAACCTCCGCGCCAATGTCGTGGACAATATGTGCCATGTGATGGGCACGGGCGCATCGGCGATCGCCGTGCAAGGCGCGGTGCGACGTGCCTTTCGGATGCAGGCGCGTAATGGCTTCGACCTCTTGCGCGTGCCGCGTGTCTCGCTCAAACGGCTGAACCGGCAAGTGCGTTTCGATGGCGATTGGCAGGTGATTGAAGAGGCGCTGGCAGCGGGGCGCGGAGTGATTATTTGCACCGCGCATTACGGCGCGTTCGACATCATGGGGCAATTCATCATCAACCGCGGCTACGATGCGTCGCTCCTTATCGGGCGAACGACCTCCCATTTTGTCCACGACTCTGTGACGTATCTACGGAAATCGCGCGGCTGGCAGGTCGAGCAAATTGAGGAAGCGGGCAGCGTCCGGCGCGTGATGAAGGCGCTGAAGGAGGGCAAGGTGGCGGGGATGGTCGTGGATCGTGATTGGAGCGGCACCGGCGCGCCCGTAACCTTTTTCGGCGCGACGACGACCCTGCCGACCGGACATATCCGCATGGCGTTGGCGACTGGCGCGGAGATCGTGACCGTCATGGCGCCGCGTGTGGAAAAAAACCGCTACGGCTTCATTCTCCGGCATATCCCCCTCCAACGGAGCGGCAACACGGCGGAAGATGTGGTGGAGAACATGCGGCGGATGCTCGCCATTATCGAAACAGTGATCGCCCACGACCCGGGGCAATGGGTGCTCTTCCGCCCCGTCTGGCCCTGCCGGGAGGGTGATTGACCCTTTGCCGTGGCGATCGAAGTGCATTGAATCTTCAATACACAACAATAGTTGACGGATGCGCAGTGGTCGGCGACACTACGCGCGGGGAGGTAATCGAAAATGCCGGATGCCGTGGGGATGGCGGGGCGCAAGCATATTCTCGTTGTCAATGACACGCAGGAAATCCTCGATCTCTTTCGGATGATTCTGGAAGATGAGGGGTATCGTATTACCGCGCTCGGCTTTGCCGTCGAGGACTTGCGCAAGATCATTGATGCCGCACCAGACCTCGTCATTCTCGATCTCGTCTTCGACCGGGAGTATGTCGGTTGGCAGACGCTGCAAAAGATGAAGATGCGCCGCGAGACCGAGAAAATCCCCGTCCTCGTCTGCACTGCGGAGATTCGCAAGGCGCAGGAGATTCAGGGCTACCTGACGGAAAAGGGCATTGGATTGCTCCTCAAGCCGTTCGACATTGATGAACTGATCGCACAGGTCACGCGCCTCTTATCGTCGGACGCCGACCCGACGCAGACGACGTAGCGTGGCTCCGAGACGCAGACCGCGCGAGCATCCCCTCCCACGGTAGCGCAGGCTTTCCAGCCTGCGAGTCTGATATAGGCTGGAAAGCCTGCGCTACCGATTTACTGGTGGCGTCGGCGTTTCGCTTGCGGGCGTGAGACTGTGCGCGGTGCCGACGCGGGGATCAGTTCGGGCGCGTCGCCCCAGAGGTCGTATTCGTCCGCCTCGGTGATCTGTACGGGGACGATGCTGCCGACTGGATGGACGCCCGCGACGAAGACGAGGCCGTCCACCTCCGGCGCGTGCCGCTTCGCGCGCCCGGCGCTGATCGGGACGGTCATGCCCTCCTCATCCTCGACCTCGCCTTCGCCCTCGATCAGCACATCGAGCGTGCGGCCGACGAGCGTGCGGTTCCTGGCGAGCGAGATCGCGCGCTGCCTCTCCATCAGGCGGGCATAGCGCTCCTGCTTCACTTCGGTGGGTACGTCATCCGTGAGGAGTGCGGCGCGGGTACCCGGCTCGTTGCAGTACATGAACGCGCCGACATGATCGAACTGTATTTCGGCGATGAAATCGAGCAGCGTCTGGAAATGTTCCTCCGTCTCGCCCGGATAACCGACGATAAACGTTGTACGGAGGGCGATGTCGGGGATGCGGTCTCGGAGCGCGGCAATCGTGCGGCGTGTCTGCGCGGCATCGGAAGGACGGCCCATCGTGCGGAGGATCGCCGGATGTGCGTGCTGCAACGGGAAATCCATATACGGCACGAGTTGGTCATGCGTCGCAAGCGTCTCGATCAGTTGCGGGTTGATGTGTGTCGGGTAGAGATAATGCATCCGCAGCCAGGGTAATTCCGGCGTCTCCTCGCAGACCCAGGCGAGCAGTTGCGCCAGCGTCGTACGCGGTTGGCGGTCTTGCCCGTAGGCGCCGGTATTCTGGGAGATGAAGACCGCCTCTTTCGTGCCGCCCGCAACGAGCGCCTGCACCTCTTCGAGGACGGCAATCGGCCGCTTAGAGACGCTCGGCCCCTTGATCGAGGGGATCGTGCAGAAGGCGCAGGTATGATTGCAGCCATCCGCGATCTTCACGTACGCGCTCGGTCTGCCCGCCGCGCGGGTGAAGGGTGCGATCAGGCCATCGCCGGTAATCTCGGCGAGCGGCAAGGGAATCATCCCATTCGCGGCGCTGTCGGCGGCGAGGCGGCTGGCGACCCATGTCTCCGGTACGTGTTCCCGGCCTGTCAACTCATCCACGAGATCAGCGATGCCGCTCCACTGCTGCGTGCGGATGACCCCGTCCACGCCCTGCTCATCGCGCACCGTCTGCTCCCAGCCAGGGAGGGCGGGGAGGCAACCCGCCGCGACGAGCACCTGCCCCGGTCGCTTGTGGCCCGCCAGGTCGCGCAGCACGCCCATGGATTCATCCCGCGAAGGCCCGATGAACCCGCACGTATTGACGATGACAACCTCTGCCGCGCGGGGCGTCGTCACCGCCTCGTAGCCGCGCCGGGAAAGCACGCTGTGCATCCCCTCCGAGTCCACGGCATTCTTCGCGCAACCGAGCGTCAAAATGTGATACGTGCGCTGCTTCGGCATCAATGCTCCCTGAGAGATTTAACCACCAAGACACCAAGAACACTAAGGGCACAAAGAACACGATGGTATTTTCTTGGCGTCCTCCGTGTCCTTGGTGACTTGGTGGTTCGAAAAATTCTCTACCGATAATTGACGAATTGAAGGGCGACGGGATAGTCGTCTTCGTGGGTGCGGAAGTATTGGATGACGCCCTGGAGGTCATCGCGGGCCTTCGCCTGAACGCGGATGGTGTCGCCCTGGATTTGCGGCTGGACCTTCTTGAACTCGTCACGGATCGTCTTCGTCATCTTCTTGGCGAGGTCTTCCGGCAAGCCCTCTTTGAGGGTAATCACCTGCTTCGCGCGGCCACCGGAGACCTCTTCGACCTTGCCGGGGTCAAGGATTTTGAGCGACAGTTGCCGCCGCAGCACCTTGCTTTCCAGCAAATCCCGAATCGTCGAGACGACATACTCCGATGGCGCGGTAATCGTGATCGCTTTGTCGTCGAGCGTGATCTCACTCTTCGTATCCTTCAGATCGTAGCGCGTCAACATCTCGCGCTGCGTCTGATCCACCGCGTTCTTCAATTCCTGCCGGTCGAACTTCGAGACAATATCGAAGGACGATGCGGATGCCATGTATCGCTCCCTTCGGTCGCGCGTCAGGACTAAGGACTAAGTGATCCCGCCTTCATCGTTGCGTAGACTGTCGGCAGGCATGGCTACCGAACGGCAAGTATACCACGCTATCGTGGTATTATCCGGCAGTACGAGAGGCCCGGCTTAGTCCTTCCCCGGAGGCATGGTTGAACGAATCGGATCCCCCTGATCGGCCGGAACGGCCAGGCTCGTACCGCCCGCCGATACCGGGGCGGATAAATCTGCGGACGGGCGCGGACAACTCGCAATTCCCGCCCCTGCCGCCGCCACCGCCGGCAGAGGATCGCATCTGGACGCCGCCGCTCACGATCGGCGTTCTCGCCGATACCCACATGCCCTCGCGTGGGCAGGAATTGCCCTATCTGGTCGCGCACGCGATGCGCGCGGTGGATCTCATCCTTCACGCGGGCGATCTGACGACGCTCGACGCATTGGAGCGCATCCGGCGGCTCGGACCGCCAGTGCTTGCGGTGCGCGGCAATATGGAATCACTGGACGTGCGGATGCGGCTACCCACGCAGCGGATCGTGGAAGTCGGGCCGTGGCGAATTGGCATCGTGCATGGAGACGGCGGGATCGGCAGGACGACGGCGGAGCGCGCGCGCCGCTCGTTTCACGATGTCGCCTGCATCATCTTCGGGCACAGCCACGAGCCGATGAATGAGCAGGTGGAGGGCGTGCTGCTGTTCAATCCCGGTTCCCCAACCGACCGCCGCAAGGAGCCATCCTTCTCGTATGGCCTCCTGCACGTCACGGATGCGGGTGTCACCGGCGAGATTGTCCGTTTCCAGCGCGATTAGCACTATTTCCCCAGTGGTGGCGGGCTTTAGCCTGCCTTCTCCCGCTGTAGCAGGCTAAAGCCTGCCTCCACCAATACACTGTCGGCTCAATGGCACGGAAATCTACTCTCGCAGCGTGCAGTTGATGCATGGAGGGGAATACGGATAGCGGTCCGGTGCGTTGCAGAGAGATACGACCCATGACCAATCATGGAACGTATGGACGTTGTTATAACCATCCTCAGGAGGGACACTGCATGGCAGTCACACAGGAACGATTCAACGAAGGCCTGACGTACCAGCAATACGTGGATCAGATGACGCAGAACAAGGATCGCTTCGTCGAGAACGAAGGCAAGGTGCAACTGAAGTCGGACGATGTCGCGGCCTTCAAGAATCTGCCGGAGAAACTCAATGTCCTCGTGATCGCGGAAGACTGGTGCGGCGATGTGATCGCGGGACTGCCGGTGCTCGGCAAACTGGCGGAGGCGTCCGGCACACTGAACGTCCGTGTCTTCCTGCGCGATCAGAACGAAGACCTGATGAACCAGTACCTGAAGGAAGGCAAATTCAAGTCCATCCCGGTGGTCGTTTTCTTCGATCAGCAGATGCACGAACTCGGCCACTTCATCGAACGCCCCGCCGCTCAGACTGCGGAAGCGGCTGCTGCCCGTAACGCCTTCTTTGCTGCCCACCCTGAGTACAATGCGCCGCAGAACACCGATTTCGGCGACCTCTCTCCCGAGGCACGGCAGGCGTGGGGCGTGGAGAACACGAAACTACGCGCCGCGCGTACCGCCGCGTGGAATCAGTTGCTCGTGGACGAAATGAAGAAGATCGTCAGTGGCGTGCCCGCATAGGGGAAGGACTGAGGGCCGAGGACTGAGGACTGAGGGCAAATAACCCCGCGATGTCTTTGCCGCTTCTTAAAGAGACGCTCCGGCAATCGAGCCGGAGCGTTTTGCTCTTCTCAGGCGGAAGCGATCAGATGTTTGGCAGTTCTTCCATCGGCGGTTGCGGTTGCATGTCGGGAATGACGATGCCGATGGCGCGTAATTGCTCCTCGATGCGCATGTTGTTAAAGCGCAGGAGCGGGATGATGATATTGAGCAGATAAGCGGTTACGTACTCTGGATCGCCCATTTCCTTGCCGTCCGGCCCGGTGTCCGGTGTCGTCTCCGCCGCTTCGGCGATCAGCATCTGGATTTCTTCCATCGTTAACCCGAGTGGCATCCGCGTCTCCTCTCCCTCGCTATCCGTCCGTCTGGCTCACCGTACCTCGTGTGTCATAGTGTATCGTGAAACGGCCGTTCCATGTGCGCCAACGGTTGCGCGGCCCCTTCTGGTATCATGCGTGCAGCGCCGACTGTCCGCCCCGCGATGTACTGGAGTGCGAACGCGATGCACGATTACCCGCGCGACCGATTCCCTTCCTTGCTGGCTCGTTTGGAGCCGCGCCCGTGGCATACGGCGGCGCGCTTTCTGCTGCGCTCGGGCGGCGCGCGGGTGATGGTGGACGACGTGGCACGCCCGCACGCGGCGGCGGTGATGATGCCCGCGTCCTCACTCGGTGGCGCCTATCTTATCCCGCTCGGTGCGGTCGAACCGCTCCTGGATTTTCTCGCGGAGGAACCGGGCATCAGCCGCCTCTGGGCCTCGGATGCCGAAACGGAGCGGCTGATGAGCGAGACGCTCTTCGGCGATCAGCGCACCGACATCACGATTCTCGCCGCGACGGATGATTGGCGCTTGCCGCCGCTTGAGCGGACGGACGTGCGGACCCGGCCGCTCGGCCCGCCCGATGCGGAAGCCGTCACGCGGCTGCTGCACGGCGAGGGGGAATGGCTGACGGATGCCTTTGGGAGTGTTGCCGCCCTGCTCGCCGAGGGGATGGCCGATGGCGTTGAGGAGGGTGGCAGGCTCGTTGCCATCGCCGCGACCTGGGCCATTGCCCCGCCGTACGCGGAAGTCGGCGCGCATACCGATCGGAGCGCGCGCGGCAAGGGATACGCGACGGCCTGCGCGCATGCACTGATGAGGGCGGTGGCGGCAAAGGGGCTGTTGCCCCAATGGACGGCGTTCACGGACAATGTCACGTCGTTGGGGCTGGCACAACTGCTCGGCCTCGTACCGGTGGATACCGGCGTTGAATATCGGAGGGACGAATAAATGGCAGAGCAGCACGGCGACCGCGCGCATATCTTTGACACGTCCAAGTGGCAGCGGATGGAATCGCCGGAACGGCTTGCACGCCTCGATCCGCCCGCGATGATCGGTCGCCTCGGCTTGCGTCATGGGATGCACGTCGCGGATCTCGGCTGCGGGACGGGACTCTTCACGCTGGAACTGGCGAAGGCGGTCGGGGAGACGGGCCGTGTCTTCGCGCTCGATCAGAGCGAGGAGATGTTGCGCGTCGCGGGATCAAAGAATCTGCCGCCCACGGTGCGCGTGATGCACGTAGACCTACACCATGATCTGCCGCTGCCGGAAGGCAGCCTCGATTGTTGCTTCATCTCCTTCGTGCTGCATGAAATCAGCCCGCCGGAGCACATGATCGCGCAGATGCACCATGTCCTCCGACACGGCGGCATCGTCGCGGTGCTCGAATTCCGTGAAGACGCGCCCGAAGGGAACGGCCCGCCCAAGCCCCGCCGTATCGGCGTCGAAAAACTGACCGATATGCTCGCCGCCCAGGGTTTCGCGTCGCCGGAAGTCCACTGGCAGAGCGACCGCGAATACTTGATGGTCGCGACGCGCCCTGACCCCGCCGCGAAGTTCTAGAACCTGTAGCGTAGGCTTCAGCCTGCGTTTCAGCTACGGGCACCTTCCCGGTGGTAGCAGGCTTTCCAGCCTGCTGTTCCCACGACCAAAGGGCAGGCGGGAAAGCCTGCTACCACCGAGTTTCCATCACGGATTGCGGAGGCAGTAATCCACTCACGGAACCGCAGGCTGAAGCCTACGCTACCAGATCGCGCCCAATGGGGAAGGCTTCGTAGGCGCGCTCGTCAATGATCGCCTTGAGGTGGTGCACAGTCTGCCAGCACTCGTCGTACGAGGTGTAGAGAGCGATGGGCGCGAGGCGAACGATGTTCGGCGGGCGGAAGTCGGGGATGACACCCTTCGTCTTGAGCGCTTTGGCGATCCGCGTGCCCTCCGCGTGCTCGACGGCGATGTGGCCGCCGCGCCGGGCGTGGTCGCGCGGCGTGCCGATGCCGTAGTGATATGGCGCGGCGGTGAGGCCCATCGCTTCGATCAGCGCGATCAGGTAATCCGTGCGGGCCAGGGATGCGGCGCGGACGTTTGCAATCCCCGCCTCCGCGAACATCATCAGCGAGCCATGCAGCGGCGCGGCACTGAGCAGGGGCGGCGTACCGATCTGCCATGAACCGGCAGTCCCCGCGCCGGTGAAGGTGTGGGACATGTCGAACTGCGTCGTCTTGTCGCTGCCCCACCAGCCCGCCATACCGGGCGCGACACCGAAATGCCGTCGGTTGACATACAAGCCCGCCGTGCCGCCCGGGCCGCTGTTCAGATACTTGTAGGTACACCAGAAGGCGAAATCCACGCCCCAGCGGTCGAATTCGTGCGGGACGAGGCCGACGGAATGGCAGCCATCTATGCCGATCAGGATGCCCCGCTCGTGCGCGGCGGCGGTCAGTCGGGCGATGTCCAGCAGTTGGCCGCTGCGATAATAGACGGCGGGCAGAATGACCATCGCGACATCCGGCGTCATCGCCGCGATGATGTCGCCTTCCTCGATCAGCCGTCCGTCCCGGCTCTCCACAATGACGAGATCGTTCGTTGGATCGCCGCCATGCAGCCGGAGCTGGCTTTGCAGCGCGTAGATGTCCGAGGGGAAATCGAGCGACGTGGCGATGATTTTCCGTCGCTCGCGCGTCGGCTGGTAGAAGGTGGCGACGAGCGTATGGAGATTGACGGTCGTGCTCGCCGTGACGATCACCTCGTCCGGTTCCGCGCCGACGAGCGGGGCCATTAGCGCGCCGAGTTCTTCCGTGAGCGTGAACCACGGCGGATCGGCATTGAGCCACGCCTCGATACCCTGTGTTTTCCATTCTTCCAGCACGCGCAACAGCGTTCGCTCCGCGTCGCGCGAGAGGAGGCCAAGCGAGTTCCCGTCCATGTAGATCGTACCCGGCTGGGTATAGAAGCGGTCGCGGTACGACCGGAGCGGGTCGGCGGCATCGCGGCGGCGCGCCTCGTCATGGCTGGTATCCATCACACAGGCCTCCTTTCTGCGGGGACGATCAATACCGGATACCGGGCATGGCGCACGATAGACGCGGCGATGCTTTCGGATGATGTGTCGCCAAGCATAGCACGCGCGCCGCCGAGTACGATTAGGTCCGCACCCTGCTCGTCCGCGACTTCCAGAATCGCCGTGCCCGGCGTGCCGTCCACGATGAGGTGTTCAACACGTGCGACACCGGCGCTACGGAGGATTGCGCTCGCCGCTTCGATTGCCGCCTGCGCCTCCGCGCGTAGCCGTTGATACGCGGCGATCCCTTCTGCGCCGAACGAGAAACCCGCGCCCGTGTCTATGACGGCGAGAATCGCCACCGCCGCATCGGTCGCGCGAGCGAGCATCGCGGCATGCGCAATGGCCGCCGTTCCGTCAGCGGAGCCATCTACCGGCAGGAGGATGAGGCGATAGCGCGGAAACTGATCGGCCATAGATCAGTCGGCGGCGGTCGTGGATTGGTCGTCGAGCGGGATGGTCGGGCGATAGAGATTCAATTGCTCGAAGATCGGCCGGGCATCCTTGAGTTTGTGGAGCATGAGATGATAACGCTCGCGCTGCTCCGCCGTCATCTTGCCCGCGTGATAGAATTCGTCGAGTTCGGTCAGATAATCCGCGATGAGATGATCCCAATCAAGAGAAATAGATACTTGCTCTGTGTCAGACAAGCCATCCCATTCCGCTGCGGTATTCGGCAGCCAGTCGAGTTCGGCGAGCAACGCGCTCAGGCTCCGCTCGACGCGGCTCGTGATCTCGGTCGTCGTAGCCATACGATGTCCTCTCATTTGGAGTCTCGCAATACTGCCAATCGCTTCCGCGGCTGAAAAGCGGTCGTCCAGTAGCCGGTTGCTACGCGATAGTCTATCAGAATCCATGGCAATCCCAATGTGCTTTCCATTTGGAGAATACTATGACGCGCATCGCGTTCTGATCTATGAGATGGCGGAAGTGTCATCTCAACGGTCGTGCGGCACGTTTCGTGCGTCATGGGCGAGTAGTTGAATAGTTCTCACACGTAGAGCGGCACCGCGCGGTTCTACGATCAGATGATAAGGGAGTAGACCGATGGCAACGAAGAAGGAATCGCTCTACGTCGTCAACCATTTCGGCAGGGATCATTTTATCTGGGCGGAGAGCGCGGCGGCGGCGCGTGCCGAGGCAGCAAAGCCCGTGCCGACGCAGTTCGTCGCCAATCTCACCGCGCCAGGCGCGGCGACGGCCACGGCGGCATTCACCGGTAGTATGGACGCGGTACGGAAAACGAAGCAGACAGCATCGCGGTAAGGGAACCTCACCCCCGGCCCCCTCTCCTTTGCTTCCGAGCAAAGGAGAGGGGAGAAAATGCGATTGGGAATGAAGCGGTAGGTGTATGGGGAACGGTGGAGTAGGGGGATGAGACAGGGAAATGCGAGTTCGATAGAATCTTCTTTGTCGAGAAGGAGAGACTATGAACCCGCACGCCGTATTTTGTCCCAATCCCGA